>NZ_JBOFKN010000128.1:0-50268 GCF_051657365.1 Paraclostridium sp. | reverse complement strand
ATATCAAAATTAATTATATTAATTTTTTCTGTTTTACTAAGTATTTACAATGTACATTCTCTTAATAAAAATGAAAAAAGATAGATTATACTTAGGGAGAAGATAATACTTAAAAACCTTTTAATTGAATTTATTTAAGTGGATAAATGTAACAATATCTACTATGATATAATTAAATAGAGAATTAACATATATTGTGTTGTAAAATCTTAAGGGGGATTTGAGTTGGAGATTAAAATAATAAAATATGGAGATGAATTATGGAACTCAGTTATTGATTACGCAAGTAACTGTTCATGGCGTGCTGGGGCATCTCTTGCGAGAAAAATGAAAGAAAGAATATTTACTGACTGGGAAAGCGTAATTATAGCAACTGATGGGGAAAAAATTTGTGGGTATTGTACACTTACTAAAACCGATTGTATACCAGAATTAGCGTATACTCCATATATTGGATATATGTTTGTGGATGAAAAATATCGTGGGCATAGACTAAGTGAAAAATTAATAAATAAAGCATTGGAGTATGCAAAAACATTAGAGTTTGAAAAAGTGTATCTTGTAAGTGGGGAAAAAGGACTATATGAAAAATATGGGTTTGTAAAAATTGAGGAAGATAAATCTTATTGTAGAGATGATGAGCATATATTTGAACTTTGTATATAAACAAAATCTTTTCTATTGGTAATTAAAAATAATTAGTAAATTAGAGAGCATTGAAAATAATGCTCTCTTTTTAGTGTTTTAAAAATTAGTTTTAATATTTTTTTATTAGTTAAATTAGATTAATTTAGTAAATCATTATTAATACCTTTTTTTAATATAATTTTAAAGAAAGGTATTAATACAGCTAAAAGGAATTTAAATATAAAATAGCTGATACTATAAAAAGGAGGGAGAATAGTGTTGAAAAAATATAAACTATTAATAGCAATAATAATAATTTTAATAGCATCAATGCTAATTTTTGCAATTAAGCCGTATAAAAGTACAGATGAATATTTAAAAAGAAATTATTCAGATTTAAATTTGCAAGATGAAGAAGACTTTTCAGGATTAGAAATAATGGCTAAAGATATAAAAGGCAAAAAAATAATTCTTTCAGGTGAAATGCATGGTTTAGCTAAAAATCATATAGTAGCTTTAAAACTTTTAAAATATCTTCAAAAAGAAATTGGAGTCAGCTATTACTTAGAAGAGGTAGGATATGCTGATTCATATTTTTTAAACAAATATCTAGAAAGTGGCGATGAAGATATATTAAAAAACTATTTTAACATTTACAAAAATCAAAAATATTATACTGAAGAAAGATACAATTATTATATAGAGGTTTATAAATTTAACCAAACGTTACCCAAGGATAAACAAATAAAGGTGGTAGGTATTGATATTGAATCTAAGGCTACATATGATTACTTAATTGATATTTTAAAAGAGAAAGAAAATATTCCGAGTGAACTAAAGTCTTTAATAGATGAATTGAAGAGATTTAACTATAATTCAAGAACTAGTTATGAGAATATATTAGATAATTTAAACAAAGTTAATAGAGATATAGAGGGTAATGAAGAAAAATACAAAAATATATTTAATGAAGAGTTTAAAGGATTTAAACTTGCAATGAAAAATTTAACAGATTTTAATAAGTCATATACGGGTGATATAAATTATGATACCTCAAGGGATAGATATATATATGAAAATTTTAAAGTAACAGATTCAAGTCTTGAAAATGCAGTTTATTTTGGGCAATGGGGAAGTTTTCATGTATTACAAGATAGCTTTTATAGTAATGTTAACGCATGTGATATGGATTATTTTTCATCATTATTAAATAAAGATGAAAAATATAAAGGAAAGTTATTATCAATAAACTATGGTTATTATTTTGAAGAACCTAAATTCGGTCATTGGAATTCGCATATAGATGAGGATTTATTTAAAGATTATTTAAAGTCTAAGTCGCAAGCTACTATATTTAAATTAAATAATAGAAAATCACCATTTAACGAAAATACTATTAATCCATTTTCATCAAATATAGCTGATTATAAAGATAATCCTATTACAAACTATTTTCAATATTTAATTTTAATAAGAAATAGTGATAAATCAAAAATTGTAATGTAAATTACAATTTTTGATTTTATAAATTTATCTATTCTTTAGTTATTTATTTTTTACCTATATACTCGCTAAGCAAGTCAAACAAATGTGACTAATAAGTCATTTTATTTAAATGCCTATATTGATCGACCTAATGTATAATAATTATAGGAATATAATAGTAAAATTGGAGGAAACCATGATAAACATTCTTATGATAGAAGATGATAGCACAATAGCCTTTGGAGTAAAATACGCCCTAGAGCAAGAAGGTTTTAACATTGATATATGCAAAAACTTAGAAAGCGGTAGACAAAATATTAATAACAAAGAGTACAACATTATTTTATTAGACGTAATGCTACCAGATGGAAATGGATACGAATTTTGCAAAGAAATTAGACAAACAATAGACACACCAATAATATTTTTAACAGCTTGTGATGAAGAAGTAAACATAGTTACAGGACTAGACATTGGGGCAGACGACTATATAACAAAACCTTTTAGAGTTAGAGAACTTATATCTAGAATAAACGCAGTACTTAGAAGAAGAGGTAATGGAAATGAAAACAAAAAGGTAATAAAATTTGGAGATTTAAGCATGCACACACTAGAAGCTAGAGTATATAAAAATGGAGAAGAAATTTTCTTAACTTCTGTTGAATACAAGCTACTATTAATCTTAACACAAAACAAAAATATAGTTTTAAGCAGAGCGAAAATTCTAGAAAAATTATGGGACGTTACTTATGACTTTGTAAACGATAATACCCTTACAGTTTATATAAAAAGACTTAGAGAAAAAATAGAAGATGACTCAACAGACCCGAAATACATACTTACAGTAAGAGGGATTGGGTATAAGTGGGATGGAAGTGAAAAAAATGTTTCTATCTAATATTGATATAAAAAGTTTTATAAGAAACTACATAGGCTTGTTTATAATCACTATAATGGTATCAATAGGAATTAGCTTTATAAGTGTAAATATTATAAAGGACAAAGTAGTAGAAAATAATCAAGCTATAGTAGGGGCCATAGTTTCTAAAAATCCTAATGCAGAAAATGACATAGTAGATATAATAACTCAAGGAAACTCAAAGGATAATATAAGCTTGGGAAAAAAAGTATTAAGTAAATACAACTACGATGAAAATATAAGTCTTAAAAATGAACCAATTATAAAAGATAGTACAAAAGAACTATTTAGCATAAACGTATTATTTACAGCTATTATATTTATTTTGATTTTTATCTTGGTTATGTATTGTTTTAAAAAAATATATAGTGATATAAAAGATATGACAAATTATGTATACAACAGTTCAGAAGGCAGAAATTTTGAAATGAAAAATAAAAATCAAGAAGGACAAATAGGACTTCTTAAAACTGAACTTTTGAAAATGACTAACATACTTAAAGAAAAAGTAGAATTATTAAACGATGAAAAAGTATTTTTAAATAACACTATTTCTGATATATCACATCAACTAAAAACTCCTATGACTTCATTAATAATACTCAACGACTTAATGTATGGGGATATACCAAAAGAAACTAAGATAGAATTTTTAGATAAAATAAAGTCCCAACTAAATAGGATGGAGTGGCTAATAAAAAGTATGTTAAAACTTTCTAAAGTAGAAGCCAAGGTTATTGATTTCAAGTGTGAAAAAGTAAACATAAAAGAATTAGTAAGAAGAGCACTTCAACCAAGTTTAATTCCAATTGAACTTAAAAATATAGACCTTAGCATAATTGGTGATGATAGTATTACCTATGATGGGGATATAGATTGGTCTAGTGAAGCTTTAGTTAATATAATTAAAAATTGTGTGGAGCATACTCCTCAAGATGGAGCTTTAAAAATTAACTATGAAGAAAATCCCCTTTACTGCGAAATAATTATAAAAGATAGTGGAGAAGGAATAGATAAAAAAGATTTACCTCATATATTTAAAAGATTTTATAAAGGAAAAAGTAGCTCAAAAGAAGATAGTGTGGGAATTGGACTAGCTATGGCAAAGTCTATAATAGAAAGCCAAAATGGGGATGTGTATGTTAAAAGTGAAAAAGGAAAGGGAGCAGAGTTTCATATTATATTCCATAAAACCTATAGTGACTAATCTGTAATATTTAATTCACCAGAGCGTAATGAGCAGTCTATAAACTATAAAGTATAAGCTAGAAAAATGAAGCTAAACTTTTATAAAAAGGAATATATGGAGGGTAATATGGAAATTTTAAAAGTTGAAAATTTAACTAAAAGTTATGGTAAGGGAGAGGCAAAGGTAGATGCCTTGAAAAATATAAATTTATCGATAAACAAAGGTGAATTTGTTGCAATAGTAGGGCCAAGTGGTAGTGGGAAAAGTACTTTGCTACATCTGATAGGTGGAGTTGATAGACCAACTAGTGGAAAGGTATTTATAAATGATATAGATATATATAATTTAAAAGAAAAGGATTTATCTATATTTAGAAGAAGAAATGTAGGACTTATATACCAGTTTTATAATTTAATACCTGTGCTTAGTGCAAAGGAGAATATATTATTACCAGCAGAACTTGATAATAGAAAAATAGATAAAGAATATCTAGATGATTTGTTAAAAACTTTAGGATTAAAAGAAAGAGAAAATCATCTTCCAAATGAGTTAAGTGGGGGTCAACAACAAAGAACTTCTATAGGTAGAGCTCTTATAAATAGACCATCTATAGTTCTTGCAGATGAGCCAACAGGAAACTTAGATAGCAAAAATTCAAAGGAAGTATTAGAGTTACTGAAGTTATCGGTAAAGAAATATAATCAAACTTTAATAATGATAACTCATGATACGAATATTGCTCTTCAAGCTGATAGGGTTATAACTATTGAAGATGGAATGATTAAAGATGACGAGGTGATATAAATGAATTTATACACTTCTTTAACTTTAAGATATTTAAAAGAAAATAAGAAAAGAACAATAGTTACTATAATAGGTGTAATATTATCTACTGCATTAATTTGCGGAATAGGAAATATATTTGAAAGTTTTATGGATTATCAAATTAGAGAAACTATAGATAGAAAAGGAGCTTTCCATGCAACTTTTAATGATATAAAAAAAGAGGATGTAGATAAAATAACAAAGAGTGCGGGAATAGCTAAAAGTTCTATTAGTGACAATTTGGGTTATTCAAAGCTAAGTAATGAAAAAAGAAATTTAGTTCAAGTTAAAGCTTTTGATAAAAATGGTTTTGAAGGCTATCAAATAAAGTTAAAAGAAGGTAAATTTCCAACTAATAGTAATGAAATTGTATTAAGTGAAAGAGCTATGCCTTTAATTGATAAAAAGGTAGGGGATAGCATAAACCTAAACATTGGAAAAAGAGTAGATAAAAATGGAAAAGAAATAGAAATACCAATAGTAGAAGAAAATGAAACTATAGTAGATGGGAAAAGTGGAAATTTTAAAATTGTTGGGGTTATGAATAAGCTAGAAAATGATATTGATAATGATGTTGTAAGTGGAATAACTTATTTAGATATAAAAGAACAATCTAAAGGTGATACAGTAAATGTTGCTATATGTGCTAATGAGCCTAGTGAAATTTATGAAATTGCACCAGCTATATCTAAAAATTTAGGTTTAAAAGTAGCAAGTAGTGATGATGATAGCGATTCTATGATTTATAATAATAAAAATGGTGTAGCTTATGAAAACTTATCATTTAATGAACACTTATTAAGGCTAGAAGGCGCAAGTGCTTATGCTAATATAAATAGAAGTGTTAATGCAGCCATGTTTATAGTTACTACTTTAGTGGTTGTATGTACAGTAGCTACAATATATAATGCTTTTAGCATTTCTATAAATGATCGTAGAAAACAGTTTGGAATATTAAATTCTATAGGAGCAACAAAATATCAGGTTATGAAGATAGTATTTATAGAAGCTATGGTAGTAAGTGTAATAGGAATACCTTTAGGATTAATAACTGGGACTGTTGCAATAGATTTGATATTTAAGTTAATAAAATCTATGTTTAGTAGTTCAATTATTGCAGAGCTTAATTTAAGGGTAGTGTATAATCCTTATATAATTATATTAAGTGCGTTAATAGTATTGTTAACAATATTAGTTTCAGCAATACTTCCAGCACTTAATGCAGCAAAAACTCCACCTCTTGAAGCTATAAAAAATAGTTCTAGTCTTAAATTAGGAAAAGTAAAAGATTCTAAGTTAGTTAGATTATTATTTAAAACTGAAGGAGTTTTGGCGTATAAGAATTTAAGAAGAAATAAAAAGAAGTTTAGAATAACTTTGTTTTCGTTGATAGTTAGTGTGGTAATATTTATATCTTTTAGTGGCTTTGTAGAGTTATTTATGAAAGCTAATGAGGCTAGTGTTGGAAAAGTGAATTATGATGTAAGATTGTGGAAAGGTGGACTTTTAGAAGGAGATAAAATAATAGATGATTTAAATAAGGTAAAGGGAATTAAAAAAATTAGTGTTAGTAATGCATATGGGGTAGCTTTTGATGTTAAGGAAAGTAATATAAATAAAGAGTATCAGGAGTTAATAGATAAGAATTTTTCTAAGAAGAATAAAGATGGTGAAACTATATATGATTTTAATTTTGAACAAAATACTTTCCAGTTTACAGGGGATAAAGATATACATAATTTAAAATTAATAAATGGTAGCTTCGATAAGAAAACTGCTATAAAAGAAAATGGGATAATACTTAGAAATAAAAGTTATTATAGTGAGCCTGGCAAAAAGTATGATGTTTCATTAATTAATTATAAGGTAGGAGATACGATAAATGCTTATAAGTTTTCTAGGGATGAAAATGGTAAGGAAGTAAATGAGCCAATTAAATTAAAGGTTTTAGCTACTACTGAGGATTTGCTTCCAGGAAATCAGACATCTACTTATATGGGCGTTGATTTTATAACTTATAATGAGGTAGGGTCAAAGTTAGGTTATGATATTAATAGTGGCAATATACACATAAATTCGGATAAAAGCAAAGATACTAGAAATGATTTAAAGAAAATTGGAGAAAAGTATGGATATAATGTATATGATGAAGTAGATGCTGCTTTAAGAATGGAGCAGTCTGCTACGGCAATAAAAATATTTGTGTATGGTTTTGTATTAGTTATATCTTTGGTGAGTATAACAAATATTGTAAATACTATAAGTACGAATATAAATTTAAGAAAAAGAGAGTTTGCCATAATTAAATCAATAGGTGTAACTCAACAAGGATTTAATAAGATGATATATCTTGAGAGTTTGTTATATGGAGCTTTGGCTTTAGCTTATGGAGTTCCTATAGGTCTTTTGATTGATGTTGTTATGAATAAAATTATGGGAGATGTTATTCAGTTGGGGATGGTACTTCCTTGGAATGCTGTTTTAATATCTATTGTAGGGATATTTGTGATTACTTTTATTGCTTCTTATATACCTATGAGGAAGATAAATAAGGAAAATATAATAGAAAATATTAGGCAAGAGAGTATATAGTTAGTATTTAAAAGCAGTAGCAATTTAGGTTAGTAGAGCCTGGTTGCTACTATTTTTTTTATTACGTGGAACACGAGGGGGGGTTAGTAAAGTAAATAATAGCGCTTTCACCATTTGAAAAAGAGTTTATATGGCCGTTAAAATCAGATATAGAAGTAATTGAAGGGGGCTCGACTACTGATTATATTCAATATTTATTATTAATAAAAAATCCAAATCAATCTAAGTACTTAAACGTAGAATAAAAAATTATGAAGTTTGCGCGGGAAATTAGGTATGGTTATTTCAGTAACTACTTGATAATATAAAATAATAGGATAAATTTAAATGAGGGGTTTAAAGATGGTAGAATATCAAAATAGAGAAGAATTAATTTTAGAGATTTATAATCGTGGAAAATTATTTATTAAGGAATTTGACGATGTTGATGAAAAGGATAAAGATAGGTTGATTGAGGGAGTTGATAGAACACCCTCTCAAATGATTTCTTATCAGTTGGGATGGATGAATCTTATACTTGATTGGGAGAATCAAGAACAGCAAGGATATAAAGTTGTAACTCCAACGAAAGATTATAAATGGAATAAGCTCGGTGGTTTATATGAAAGCTTTTATAAAGAGTATGATAAATATACTCTTAAAGAGTTACGTAATATGTTTATAAAGAAACAAGAAGAAATTATTGAATTGATTAACAGCTACACAGATATTGAATTATTTAAGCAAGGAGGAAGAAAGTGGGCATCATCAACTCCTTCTAATTGGCCGATTTGGAAATGGATTCACATTAATACGGTTGCACCATTTAAGTCTTTTAGAAGTAAAATACGAAAGTGGAAAAAATTACAATTACAATAGAGGTATTAAGCTAGATATAGATAAAATGGGAGAGGAGTATTATGAATAAAAAGTTTATAATTGCTGTTTTATTAGTTATGGGATTAGTGGGGGCATTTATTTATAATCAGAATTATAAAGATAAACATCCAAATATGGGCTTATTCAGATATGAAAAAGATTATGTAGTTATGTTTGAGGTTTATGAAGGGAAAAATACGGATTTAAAAGAGTTGGGAGAAATAAATGAAAGATTAGACAGATGGGATTTTAAAAAAGATTTTCAAGGTTATAAAATACCTAAGGGAAGTAAAGTATTTAAAAGTACAAATAATAAATTTAATGAATATATGGGAGATGTTTTAGTAGTTAAATTTAGTGAGGATGTGCATTTAAAAGATGGGAAATATAAAAAAGGTATTGAGTATATATCAAGATATGTTACTGGTCAAATTTAAATAGAATTATACAAAACGTGAAAGAAGACTATGATTAGGCGTAGTATAAAAATATGGCTAGTCATAGTCTTTGAATTATTTATTTTTTTAGTTTAGTTACTGTATATCCATTATTTTCTAACTGTTTTATAATGCCATCTTTTCCAGCGAAATGCATGGCTCCAACAGCTATTGCATATCTTTTATTGCTATTTGCTAGTTTTAATATTTTATTAGTCATTTGTATATTTCTATTTTTTAATAAGCTATTATAAGCATTTATATCTTTTTCATACAAGCGTTTTGCTTCATTCTCAAGTGAATCTGTATTTCCTTCATCAAAGTTTTTTATAACTTCATTAGCATTTGTTGTATTTCCTTCATCATCAAAATTATTTATTAAATTTTTCAAATCTTTATCTGTGCATTTCAATAAATCCAATTGAGTTTGAGGAGTTTCCAGTGAAACTATATTTCTCTTAGCTTTCATATACATACTAGCTAGTTTGGAGTCTAGTCCGATGTTTGAAAATCCAGATTGGTAAGCTAAAGTAGTATCTACTAAATTCTTAAATCCATAAGGTGTTAAGTTTTTAACATCTTGATATTTTAAGTCAAGTTCAGCTAATATACTATCTAGTTTTATTTTTTCTTTTTCATTTAATGAGTCTTTTAATTCTCCTTTATTTAAGTAAGTAAGCTCTTCATCTAACTTATTAAAGGTGTTTATTAATTTTTCATCACTGAATAAATTAATTTCTAAAGCCAATGCATCAGTATTATCAAATACAAATTTTAAATTATTATTTAAAAAATTTGTATCAGTATTATATACATGTAGTGTACCTATTAAATAGATAGTTGTATTATTTTTTTTAGCTTGCCAATAGTAACCTTCTTGTTTTTTATGAATTGAAGGTGATATAGCAACAAATAAAATGACTATAAATATAACAGGAATAATTATAAATTTTAATTTTTTTAGGTTCATAGTTAATTTTATAAAAAACCTTCCTTTTATTTTATATCTACATTGTATACATTTACATATTATCATTCAATGCATATGGAAATATATGTAATTTTAAAATAATTTTGATTTCACAAATTTTTACATATATTAAGAGTTTATCTAATTTTATATCAAAAAAAAGGGATACTAACAAGTTATATATAATAATATCTATGAAAGTAATGTTTAAAATTTGGTGGAGGTATGAATTTGAAGAAGCTAAGGCAATTAATAACTATATTTTTAGCACTGTCAATAACTATGTTAGTAGGCTGTAGTTCAAGCATTGTTGGAATAAAGAGATTGAGTAATGAAAAATGGATAGAGGATATAGATTATCTAGATACTACTATGAAATTGAGGCATCCAGATTTATTTAGAAATATATCAGAAGAAGAATGGGATCAAAGTGTAAGTAAACTAAAAGAAGATGTAAGTGAATTATCAGATATAGATATAGGGTTGAGAATTTCACAGATAATTTCATTAATACAAGATGATCATACAAGAATAGATATGTATAGCTTAATGAGCCCTATAGGAAAAGATACAATATCTTATGAAGATGTAGTAGCATTTCCCTTGAGATATGATTGGTTTGAAGATGGATTAAGGGTTACTTCATGTTTGGATGATTACAAAGAACTTTTAGGATGTAAATTGATTTCAATCAATAATATTAGTACAGATGAAATAATAAAAAAATTATGTAGTGTTGTGTCTTATGACAATGAGCAATCGGCAAAATATCAAGCTATAAGATACATTAGCATATATGAAATTTTAAGGTTTTTAGATGTAGTTGATAAAGAAGAAGCTACATTTGTATTTGAAGATGATAATAAAGAAGAAGTAACTTTAAAATTAAAGCCAAAGATAACTAAAGATATTAAATTAGTTTCACTAGAAAACAAGTCATTAAAAACAGATGAAAAGCCAAAGGGTGCAAGGGATGAGTACTGGTTCAAACCTATTGAAGAAGATAATACTTTATATTTTCAATATAATTCTTGTATTTCAAATAATGCAATGTTTTTAAATGAAAAAGAGAGAAATAAATACCCTAATTTTAATGAGTTTGAAAAAGAGTTAATAGATTGTATAAATAGTAATGATTTTAATAAATTTGTTATAGATTTAAGAAAAAATTTAGGTGGAAGTGTAGAGTTAACAAGTGATTTGATAATGAAGCTGAAACAATATACTGATCTTGAAAAATTAAGAATATATGTTATTACAGGTAAAAGTACTTTATCAGCGGGTGCTATATCTGCATTGCATTTAAAAAATAACTTAGATGTTACAATAGTAGGTGAGGAAACAGGGGGTAATGTTAATTTATTTAATACATTTCCTGGAAATGACATTATAGAACTTGAAAATTCAAAGCTAATTATTAGACATGCTTCTGATTATATTAACTTTAAGCCAGGATATAAAGGTGGAGTTAAGCCTGATGTGGAGATAAAGCAAAATTATGATGATTATATAAAGGGAATAGATAATTGTTATGAGTATATTATTAATAATTAGTTAGATTCAAATACTACACTTTCTTTAAATTATTTGGAAATTAAGAAAGTGTAGTTTTAAAATTGATTAGAAAAAACTTAGCCATATAGGTTGGACATAATCCATAGGTGCTGTATCTGGAAACATTAAAATCATGCGAATAACGTATACAAGTAATGTAAGTATGGCTAAGAAAATCCATATGTTTTTGTTTTTAATAAGTTTTGAAAAAAAGGTATTATTGCTAAATAAAAATACTATTGCAATAAAAATCGGAATTATAAATAGTGGATGATAATAAAAAGCTTTTTTTATATCTCCATGTAGAAAACTTTCTAAAGCTCTAGTCATACCACATCCAGGACAAGGGATTCCAATTTTATTTTTTAGTAAACATCTTGTATCGCTACCTAAAATACGGAAAATAGAGAATCCAAATACTAATAGTATTATTTTGATAAATAAGTTCTTAATTTTAAGTTTCATATTTAAATTTCCTTGATTGTTTTTTATTTATTATAACTGTATTAATTAATCATTATAATATAAAAATACTCTATTTTAAAATAGAGTATTTTTATATTAAGCAAATTTATTTATATCAGATTGCATTATGATATAGTTAACTATACCAAATCCAAATATAGCAAGTATTACGTATAAAAGAGAATTGTCTGATATTTTAATATTTCTTTCTTCACCAGCAGAAGCTAATACTTTTGCTATCTTGTAGTTTAAATATATTCCATATAAACCACATGTTACTATAGTTAATAAAAGAGATATACCAGGATTTATATTTTCTTCTGGTGCTAATGCAGAAGTATCTTCTAGTATTTTATAAAACCAAACTATACTCCATATTCCGCATGTAAAGATAGATAATAATAGTTGTATTACTGGGTTTTTGTTTTCAATAGTGTTATTCATATTTTTAATATTCCCCTTTGTGTTTTATTATAAAAATGCCATAGACAAATATACTATATTTACCATAAAAGTGCAATAAGAAGTTTATATAAAATTTATGCAAGAAATGGGAAAAGTATGCGTATAATTATTATTTTTATTTTAGTAAAGGTATAAAGAGATGATTTTTAATAGATGTAGGTTTTTAAATTTAATAATAATAGGATAATAGTTTAAATGGGTAATTATGTAAATTAATAGGGTATATATGATATAATTTACTTGAGCTATTTGTGTGAAAATTCAAATAAATAAGATGTTACTATATATAAAATTAGGGAGGCATTATGGGTAAAAAAAAGAATAAGAATAATAAAAATTATAGAATAGGGGATATATTTTCGACTATTCTAATGTTTGCATTTGGGTCTATGGCTGGGTTTATTAGTGTAGAAAATATATCGGTAGAAGATAGTGTTTTTAGTGTATTTATACTTTTGTTTATTTTTATAATAGCATTTACAGTTCAAATTATTTTACATGAAGCAGGGCATTTAGTAGGTGGGCTGTTATCAGGTTATGATTTTGTATCATTTCGTGTTGGGAGTTTAACTTTGATAAAAGAAGATGGGAAGTTTGCTATAAAGAAGTTTAACATCAAAGGGACTGGGGGACAGTGTCTTATGATGCCAAAGGAAGAAGATTATGAAAAATGCCATTATATTTTATATAATTTAGGTGGCGTATTAATGAATTTTTTAGTAGTGGTTATATGTTTTGTTATATATTTGAAGTTTGATAAAAATAAATATATTAATGAAGCTTTGATTGCTATGATGGCAAGCGGATTAGTTATAGTCATCAACAATGCTATACCTATGAAAATAAGTGGGATTGTAAATGATGGATATAATACAATGTCTATTATAAAAAATAAACTTAATAAATATGGTTTATATATGCAATTAAAGGTAAATGGACTTAATAGCAGGGGAATTAGAATAAAGGATATGCCTTTGAATTGGTTTGAAATTGATTCAAGTTCTGATTTTAGCAATCCTTTAATAACTGGAATTAAATGTATTGAAGCTAATTATTATCACGATAATCTAGAATTTGATAAAGCAAAGTTATGCTATGAGTTTTTATTAAGTGATGATATAAATATATGTAAATTATATGAAAATGAAATAAAATGTGAATTGATTTTTTATGAGATAGTAGGAAAAAGAGATGAAAGTAAAATAAATGAGTTATATACAAAACAGTTGAAAACTTATGTAAAAGCAAGTAAATGTCAGATAAATAAACTTCGATTAATGTATGCTTATGCTTTAATTATAGAAAAGGATAAGAAAAAAGTTAAAAAAATATTAGAAAAAATTGAAGTAGTAAAGAAAAAATATCCTAATAAAGGAGAGCTTGAAAGTGAACTTGAAATAATTGAGTATGTTAAAAATAATTTTGATAGCTCAAATATTATGATATAAAATCTAAAATTATAGGGGGTAATAAATGAGAGTAAATAGGAAAGCTATAAATCCAATATTTTTTATAGGAATATACATGGTATATTTCTTTTTTCTAACTAAATACTTTTATAGTGATGGTATGTTTATAAAGCTGAACAGTATCAATCAATCAAATATTTCTATAAAGTTATTAGATGACTTTTTATCAAGTTCACTTATGGTGATTATTATTATATTTATGACCTTGATAAAAAAGCGACCATTAAGTAGGATAGGTCTGACAAAAAATAGTAGCAAACTTGCTGTTATATTGTTATGCATCTATTTTGGAATGTTTTTTATTAAGGGAGATTATTCATTAGTAGGTATATATAAATGTTTTTTCTATTTAATTATTGTATCTTTAACTGAAGAACTTATTTTTAGGGGGTATTTATTCACAGAATTAGAAAGAGAACTGCCTACATACTCAGCTATTATAATTAGTGGGATGATGTGGGGTGCTATGCATGCTTTCATGCCGATTATTATGAACAATTATTCTTTTATTCAATCTGTTAATGCTATATTATCAGAACTGGGTGGCGGAATTTTAGGTGCGGTGATTTATGTTTATATATATAAAAAGAGCAAATCATTAACAATACCAATTATGATACATGCAATTCTAGATTTCTCGAGCATATTTTTATAAGATGTTAATAAAAATTCAAAAATAGTAGAAAATAATATTAAACTTACAAAAGGAGCATCAAAGATGATAAATACATTGAAAGTAATTTGTGCCAGTTTAATAATATGCGGTTTAACTATGTTTTTTGGATATGCAGATTATAGTAAAGTGATAAGTTTTAAGGATAAGCAAAAGGGTGTAAGTAATGAATTACTTATAGAAGAAAAGAAATTAGAAGAAGAAAGTGAATTTTTAAAAACAGAGCTGAAGTACCCTTTTTTTAAAACAAATGAGCAAAGTAAAAACAAAGGTATTGATAATAAGGTTATTAATCAAATTAATAAAGATATAGAGGATGTAGTTTTTAAGTTTAGAAATGATATTAAATCTGCTTCAAAGGAGTATGCAAAAGGTTATAAAGAAGGGGATATGAAGTATCAGTATGAAGCTTTTAGTGAATATAAGGTTGCTTATAACAAAGATAATATTTTGAGTATACCTTTTACTATGTACGAGTTTACCGGTGGGGCACATGGTATGACTAATATAAAGTCTTTTAACTACGATCTATCAACTGGAAAAGAGATTTTGTTAAAGGATATGTTTAAAGATGGTGTAGATTATAAGTCTGTTTTGAACGGTTATATAAAAGATGATATAGATAATACTGAGGATAAAAATATTTACTTTACTGGGGATATGGGATTTAAGGGGATAAGTGATAATCAAAGTTTTTATATAAGTGAAGATGGGATTGTTGTTTATTTTTCTCTTTATGAAATTGCTCCATATAGTAGTGGAATCCCTATGTTTACAATTAGTTGGGATAAGTTAAATAAATATCTTCGTTAATTAATAAGTTTAATAATGATCTTTTTAAAGCTCACTCTCTATATTTTAGAAATGCATTAGTATTGTCTAATTATTCTGATGTAAATAGAGGGCTAAGACCTAATTTTATATACTTAGAGTCATTTTTTGAGAAATTATTGATAGATAGTGAGATAGATTTAGAGAATATGTAGTATATTATTTTATTTATATTTATAATATGGTGATGGTAGGTATTTTGAGAAATACACCTACCATCACCATATTTATTTTAGGATTAATTATAAAAGCAAAAGGTGGTGAAATATGGGACTGTTTAGTTTTGGAGTTATTATGGTTATAATGTCTATTTTAATGCCTAGGAAAATTGCAATGGAGTTTACTAAAGATTTAAGAAAATATAGCTTAGATGATAAATTGAAGGTCAAGATAAGTAAAATAAGGTTTGTAATAATTGGACTGTTTTTTATAATATACTCACAAGTATTTACTTATACGAGAGATAGTAATATTTATTTGTTTTTAATTGCAATTTTTATATTTAATTTTCTTCCTAATATACTAGTATTTTGGAAATTATAGTATGCTAAGTATGTGAAAAAGTTAAAAAATTCATATTTGGTAGGGGAACATTATGGATTCATTGGAATTTAAAATCAATTTTAAAAAATTTTTGGGCAGATTTAATGCTGTTGCAAGGAAATTTATATCAAACTATAGGTAATGGGTTAAGTGGTTAAGAATATATGAAATAGATAAAGATTCTGTAAAAACTAAGAACTATATTCTTAATGCATGATAAAAAAGGAGGTATTATGATGGAACAATTCGAGTACAAATTTTTAAAATTATCGGGGGTAGCTATAAAAGAAGGTCTTTTTAGCAAAGGAAAAGATATTAATGATATTAGAATTCCTAGGTTAGAAAATGAATTCAACATTATTGGAAAAGATGGATGGAAATTAATCGAAATAAGTTGGATAGAAGGCATAGCGATATTTATTAGAAAAATAAAATAGACGGTGATTTTTTAGTTATAAAAATTATATATAGTAAAAATAGAGGATAGATATAATATATCCTCTGTAATTATGAATAATTTTAACACTATATTAAAACATAGTCTAAATTTATTTTGTCAGTTTTTCTAATAATTTAAATAAGTCTTCATTAGTTTTAAAACTATTTATATATTTTATAAAATCAATTTCAAATTCTTCTAAACTAATTTTAAATACTTTATAAAAGCAATTCTCAAAATTAGCATCTAAAAGTTTATACAATTTTAAATATTTATCTATTCCATATACAGATATAATATAATCGGTGAATACACCTGCTATTGGATAAGTTATATTCCAAGGGTTTTTATAAAACTCATCATTTAAAATTAAACTAGATATATTTATATATTTATTGTTATTGATGAAATAAGAAACCCAGTTTAAGTTATTAATGCCAAAGAGTTGTTTATCAAAATACATAGCTAAACCTTCTCTTATAAAAACTTGAGGAGGTGTGGAGAGTTTATAATAAAGTATAAGACATTAAAAATTAAGTCGCAATGTAGAATTAAAATATAAATTAATATAGATGAAGTGTTGATATGGCTAAGTTTAATAGATACACTAATAGTATAGATAAATTTACAAGATTTAAAGGGGATGGAATATGGAAGCTTTGATTACAACGGTTGCAAAAGTTAGTACTTTTGTTGGGGGAGGATTAATGTTTTTAAGTTTTCCGGCTAAAGATGAGGGGCTAGAAAATAAGTATGAAGATTTAAGTAAGACAGAGAAAAATTTCAGAAAAATAGGTGCTATATTATTACTAATTGCTATAATTATATATGCTATAGAGCTATTAACAGATATGCAATGGTAGAAGATTATAATTTTAAGATGCAATTATATTAAATTTATGGAGGACTTTTTTATGGCATTATTTTTAATGACGGTAATGGCAATTTGCTTTATAGTATTTTCAGTTATTACAGCTATATTATCATTTTATAAAGATGGAAAAGCATTAAAGAAAAAGTGGGTATTTATAATATTGACGGTGTTAACTTTGGGAGAGTTATTTATATCTCTAACAAGTTTACCTTCTAACTACCTTATTAAAAAAATCATAGACATAATATTAATGATAGCCTTGATTGGAAACTTATTTGTATATGAAAAAAAATTCAATACTAGTAGATTAATATTAGGAGTTACATCTATATTAGCATTATTTGCTTTATTTGAGTTTTAACTTCTCTTTTTAGTTTTGATGAAATTAAGGATAACATAAAAGAAAGAAGGTTTTCTAAAGGATATGACTTTTTTAAGTAATAATTTAGGATTAGATAAATAGCTAAAATAATGATAGAACCAAAGTTATCAATTGTTATATAATGCAAAATAATTTATTAGTTGGAGGAGATTATTAATGATTAATTACAGTACACTTGAAAATGTAAGTGTTGATAAATTACACAACACATTTGTAGAAGCTTTTTCAGATTATGAAGTAAAAATAGATATACCTATTTTAAAGCTCCAGCAAAACCTTAAGAAAATAGGTTATGTTGAAAAAGCTTCAATATGTGCAGTTGATAAGGATAAGTTAGTTGGATTATTATTAAATGGAATTAGGCAATGGGATGGGAAATTAACTGCTTATGATGCTGGAACTGGTGTTATAAAGGAATATAGAAATAAGAGCATATCAAGTAATATGTTTCTAAATGCCGTACAATTGTTGAAAGAAATGGAAGTAGAACAATGTTTACTTGAAGTAATTCAATCAAATGCATCTGCGGTTCATTTATATAAAAAACAAGGATTTGAAGTTTCAAGAGAGTTTGAATGTTTCAATTTAGATAAAAAACTATTCACTTATACACCAAAACATAAAGTCCAACATATTGATTTAATTGATGATAGTGATTGGATAGAATTAACAAAATTTTGGGATTTCAAACCGTCATGGCAAAATTCAATTGACTCAATTAATGCTTTATCAGATACATTTATATATTCTATTGTAAGTATTAATGATATTATTGTTGGATATGGAATCATAGACAAAAAAACAGGAGTTATTCCACAAATAGCAGTGGATAAAAAATATAGAGGCAGAGGGATTGGAACTAGTATATTTGCAGACTTATTAATAAGAACAGAATCAGATAATATTAGTATTGTTAATGTAGATAGTCAGTGTATACATATGAAGGATTTACTACTTAATTTAGGATTTAAACAAATACTAAAGCAATATGAAATGGTTTTTAAATTATTATAAATTTAATTTATAATTTTAATATATTGTTAAGTAAATAAATGATATGTATGAAGATAAGTATAGGCAATACAATTTTAAAGTTGTAATATAGGTGTATCGGGAATCTCGAGGGGGGGATATGAGTTTTGCTTTATACAATAAAATGATGATTGTAAATGGCGCTGCAACTCATATACCTACCCTCGCTGTTTTTGATAGTATACTTAATTAAATACTATTTACTCACTAAATATTTCATATATTCCCATAAAACCTTCAGATACTAATAGTTCACTTTCATTATCTTTTTTTAGTTGAAACCCTCTTCCCATTTGTTCAACAGTATAACCTTTTGTTTCCATATAGCTTGTAAAATCTTCATATGATTTGCTTATATATCTTAATGGGTTATCTGAAATTTTTTCTCCACCAATAGATATTTGTAATAAGCCTTTTAGTCCAATAAATGGATTTGATATTTTAGAAGAATAAGATATAGATCCTAAAGTTACAGCAATTACAATTAATATAGAACCCCCAATAATAATTTTTTTATTCAAATTAATTTTCCCCTTTTAATTGTTTAATTTTATATATTATACACAATCTACTATATTTATTGCAAATTACATGAATTATGGTGTTCTTAATTTGAAATCTTTTATTTTAGTATAAGAATATTCTATATTGATTTGAATTATAAAATTCTTAGTCTTTATAGAATTTATATCTGTTTCAAATATTTTAAACTACTTAAACTATTGCATATAGTTTGAGATATACTTATTTGTAACAATACTAAATCTATAGATACGAAAATTTGATACTTAGGCAAATATATCAATAATTATTTATCTTGGAATTAATGAAACTATTTTGTAATTGGAAGAGAATTGAATATTATATATAATTTAATTAATGTTCAAAATAAGGGGGGTATATATGGAGTTTAGTATAATAACTTTAATCGTAGGTATTTTAGGTGCTGTATTAGGGGGAATGGTTAGAAAATATAAAATGGGATCTGTTGTACAATGGGTAGATTTGAAGAAATACGATAATGACAAGGTTTCTGATATTATGGGTTCTCATACAATGGTATTAGGAATATGTCTAATAGCAATTGCTGGCATTAATTATGCATTACAAAATACTTACCAAAACATAATTGTAATTACAATGATATTAATTTGCATTGCAACGGAATTAGGTGGATACTATAAAATTTATAAATATGCAAAAATAGAAGATAAAAAATAGTTTTTATATAATAAATATAGTAGACTATAAATTTTAATTAGATAAATAAACACACCTCAGAATATTTAACATACTGAAGTGTGTTTATTTTTATAACTTACTTATAACTAAGCAGGCTAATATAGCCTAAATTTAACATAGACTTATAAATTAAATATTATCTCTAATAATTTTACATGGATTTCCATAGGCTATTTTATTTGATGGGATGTCTTTTATTACAACACTACCTGCTCCAATAACCACATTATCACCAATGTTAACACCAGGCATTATAATTGCCCCACCACCAATCCAAACGTTATCACCGATATGAACAGGAGCTGTTTTAGTTTTGCAAAACTCAAATGATCCATCGTTTTTTATTTTTCCAAATCTATCTTTTGCATTTGTTGGATGAAATGCAGTGTATATTTGAACATTAGGAGCAATAAGTGCATTATTTCCAATTACTATTTTATTATCATCTAAAAATGTACAATTCATATTTACTTCACAGTTATTCCCAAAGTAAATGTTATTCCCATAGTCTACAAAAAAAGGTGATGTAATCCATAAATTTGTTCCACGACCGCCTAAGAGTTGTGTTAATATTTTATTTTTTTCATCTAAATTCTCAGAGTCTGTATTATTATAGTTGCGTATTAAGTTTTTAGCTTTGTGCCATTGTGTTATTAATTCCTTATCTCCACAATCATAAAGTTGACCGGCTAACATTTTTTCTCTTTCTGTCATATGATTACCTCCATGAATTTAATTTTTATAAAATCAAAAGTACCGTTATTTAGCATTATATAACAATTGCTAATTAAACAATTATAATGTAATTATATTACAATTGCTAATTAAACAATTATAATGTAATTATATTACAATTGCTTATATATCTCAGCATATTGTTTTCATTACTAAATTTATGAGAATTATCAATTGAAAATATTTAATCAAGTTCAACTATATTGCGTTTTATTTTAGGTAATTAGGATACTCATATCCTTTAAGAATCTTTTAAGGAATTAGCTATGATATAATAATTAGTGTAGAACAGTTATACATCGTGTTTTTTAATAGTCTAAATGATAAATAAAGGGTGAATAAGGGGAGTCAAAATGAAGCGACATGAAAAATTAGATATTATACAGTTAGAAGTAAAGGGGATAGAAGATGAGAGCAATAAAATTGTAAATCATATCAAGAGTTCTAACAAATATTTAGATAAAAGAGATAGGGAAAAGATAGAAGAAAATTCAAAACAGAATATAGATAAGCTAATAGATTATAAAAAAAGCATTTCATTTATAGATAAAATTATGGATAAGTTCATAGTAAGGGGAAATATTAGTGGTAAAATAAATGATTTGATAAATTTAAATAAATGTAATACGGAAGAAAAATTACATGGTGTTAATAAAAAATTTGTAAATAAAAGAAAAGAAGAATTAAAAAGTTTCCTAGATAATGTAGAAGGAAAAGTTCTAGATGAAAATCAAAGGGATATAATTCTTAAAGATGAGATAAATAATTTGGTTGTAGCAGGAGCAGGGTCTGGGAAAACTACGGTGATTGTTGGTAAGGTTGAATATTTAATAAAGCACTGTGGTTATGATGAGAAAGATATATTGGTACTTTCTTTTACAAATAAATCAGCTAGTGAAATGAATGAAAGAATAGTAAAAAGTTCTAACTGCCAAGTAGATGCAATGACTTTTCATAAGCTTGGGTTAAAAATAATTGAAGCTGTAGATGGTAAAATACCAGAGATAAGAGAAGAAAGTATAAATTATTCTATACAAACTATATTAAAGGAAATGTTTAAGGATAATAATTTTTTAACATTGTTTAATAATTTTTATTCTCAATATATGCATGAATATAAAAGTAAGTTTGACTTTGATAATTTAGATGAGTATGCACAGTATTTAAAAAGTTCAAATATTAAAAGTATAAAGGGCGAGAAGTTAAAAAGTTTAGAAGAAGTATATATAGCTAATTTCTTATATATGAATGATATTAAATATATATATGAAAAGCAATATCCATATACAAAAGATAAATATAGACCAGATTTTTATCTTCCAGAATATGATATATATTTAGAGCATTTTGGTATAGATAAAAATGGAAATGTTCCTAAGTTTTTTGAAAGTAAAAATGGGAAAAGTGCAAAGGAAATATATAATGAAGGTATTAAGTGGAAACGAGCTTTGCATAAAGAAAAACATACAAAACTTATAGAAACTTATTCTTATGAGCAAAGAAATGGAGAGCTATTAAGCAAGTTAAAGGTAAAACTACATAATCAGGGAGTAAAGTTTAATTTAAAAGATGAAAAACAAGTATTTAGTCAAATTGAAAAAGAAAATAGAAAAGAAATAAATTCCCTAGTCAAGCTAATTGGTGGGTTTATTAGTTATATGAGGGCAAATAACTTAGAGTTAGCCACTATTCGTAAAAAAGCTAAGGATGAAAACAATAAATATAAAAAAGAGAGAAAATCAGCTTTTGTAGAAGTTTTAATACCAATATTAGGAAAATATGAAGAGCTTTTAAGAAATAATAATAAAATAGATTTTTCAGATATGATAAATATGGCTTTGAAATATGTTAAAAGAGGAAATTACATTTCACATTATAAATATATAATTGTAGATGAATATCAAGATATATCTTTAAATAGGTTAGAGTTAATAAAAGCATTAAGAAATCAAAATGAAGCTAAGCTATTTTGTGTAGGGGACGATTGGCAAAGTATATACAAGTTTACGGGAAGTGAGGTATCCTTGTTTACTGATTTTGAAAAATATGTTGGGTATAGTGAAATTAGTAAAATTGAGAGAACTTATAGATATAATCAAAGTATAGTAGATGTTAGTAGTAAGTTTATACAAAAGAATCCGGAACAAATAAGAAAGAATATAAAAGGTAGAGAATGTAGGAAACCAGCTTTGTTTTTAAAATATGGAACTGATAATAATTCGTTAAAACAGGTGTTGTTAGATACGCTTATAAGTTTGGATAAAGATAGTAGTGTGCTTTTAATTGGTAGGTACAATTTTGATATTAGGAATTTTGTTGATGAAGATGTTTTAAGACAAGTTGGGGAAAAAATAATATTTAAAGATAGGAAAGATTTAGATATTAGATTTATGACAGTACATAAGTCTAAGGGGTTAGAGTGTGATAATGTTATTGTAATAAATACTAGAAATGGACAACTAGGGTTCCCAAGTAAGATGGAAGATGATTTTATGTATGAACTTTTAACAAGTAATAAAAACTTTTATGAGTATGCAGAGGAAAGACGATTGTTTTATGTAGCACTTACTAGAACGAAAAATGATGTGTATTTACTTGTAAATGAGTTTGATAAATCAAAGTTTGTTTTAGAGCTAGAAAAAGAGTATGGATTTAGAAATTATAAATCGCAATTAGCTGTAAATTAATGATATAATTGAAATTATTAAAATTTATAGGAGAACAATAATGAAAAAAATTGCGATATATGTGTGTGGAGATGTTTCTAAAAGATGTACGGCTAATGGATGTATGAGAACTTTTAATGATAGTGAAGATTCTTTTGAGAGATATAAGGAAGATGGAAGTAAGTTGGTTGCTTTTAATACTTGTAATGGGTGTGATGAGAGTCCTGTTGAGAGTTTAGATGTGAAAATTGAAAAGCTTAAAAAGGCAGATGTAGAGGTGATTCATTTATCTACTTGTATAAGAGGTAGATGTAGTCATTATGAGGAGTTTGCTGAGAAGTTTGCGAAACATTTTGATGTTGTAGGATATACACATGGTTCGGCAGAAGGAAAAAAGAATAATACTGTTAATATTAATTATATGGGTGTGCCTAAATTAGGAATGTAAGTAGAACTGTTGATTTATATATCAACAGTTTTTTTGCTTTTATATTTTACAATTAAATGATTATAAAGTAAAAAAATTATGTTTTTATGTTTATTTGATTATTTTTGGGGAATATATTTATATGAGGAGATGAGGATCATGAATGAATCAAGATTAGAAAAAACATTAATTTTAGAAGGAATTCTATTTGGGATTATTGGTATTTTATTTTTTACAAATCCTATAGAATCATATTTTAACTTTACCACTATAGCAGGTATTTTAATGGTTATAATAGGGATATTCGATATAGTTAGAGCTTTTAAATCTACGGATAAAGGATATTACATATTTAGTGGGATTATAAACATAGTATTTGGGTTAATTGTTTGGTTAACACCTATAGCAACAACTGAAACATTAATATTATTATATGGAATATGGGCAGTAATAAGAGGTATTTACTTATTCATAGTTTCTATTAAAAGAAAAGAGATTGGATTTAATCTTAGAACTCTATATTATGTAATACTTGTTTTATTAGGATTATTTATTTTAGCAAATCCTATATTAACTTTACTTGCATCACCATATATCATAGGTATATACTTTATAGTTTCTGCTATATTTGAAATATATTTAGGATTTCAAGTGTAATTTTTAATAAAAAGAAATTTTATGAAATTAAAAGATTTAATTTTATAAAATTTCTTTTTTATTATTTTGAAGTGTAGTTTATTAGTTTATATTCTTTATTTTCATTTAAGTGATTCTTGATAAATAACAAGAAAGCATTTAATTCTAATATTCTGTTATTTATATAGTTGTAAAGTGAGCTTTTAGATTTTTATAATTGCCAATATATTAAATTCAAACTCAGAATAATTGATATCAAGAGTTCCACTATATTTATTTGTAATTTCGGATACGTTTTCAAGACCATAACCATGCATACTTGAATCTAACTTAGTAGAGCTATATTTTCCCTTATTAAATTTGATAATACCATTGTAATTATTACAGATAGAGAAGCTAAAATAACCTTTATCACAGCGAGCTTTTAAAGATATTTTTCTTTTAGAAATATCATCTAATTTCAAAGAAGCCTCAATTGCATTATCAAGTGTATTTGAAAAAATAGAACAAAGGTCAATATCTTCTAAAGGAAGAATCTCATCTATATCAATATTAAAGAAACAATCAATTTGATTTTTAATTGCTAAATTATACTTTGAATTTATAACTGCATTTACGATACTGTTTTTACAAAAGACCCTATTACTTACATTAAATTTATCTGAGAGCTCATTAAAATATTCTTTTGCACCTTCTAAATTATCATACTCTAAAAAAGAATATATTACAGATAAGTGATTATTCATATCGTGATTTAGCTTTCTTACATTTTTTTGATTTTCTTCAAGTTCTCTATAGTAGCTATATTCAAGTTTTAGGTTTTGATTTTCAAGACGATTTTTAACGCTTTTAACTATGTATTCAATAAGAAATATCATACTCAAGCTAGTAACTATACATGCAATTGCTATAGGATATGCCTGATATTCTTTTCCTATAGGTGTATTTATAGTTGTTGATATTATAGAAATAAAAGGTGCCAAGCATATAATATCTATCATAATCCATGTTTTTATATCAACATATCTGCCTATATTACTTAGCTTGTCTTTAGAAAAATGATAAATTAAAAACCAAGAGAATGAAATAATACACATTTCTAGTGTTTGAGCGAAATAATTTATCCATAAAGTTTCACCTAAATAAAAATAAACTTTAGCACAAAAGTCATTAGCCATTAAATTTATAGATACTACAACAGGATAAAAAATCATTACAGCAGAAATATTTTTAATATAGCTAGATTTATAAAAAACAACCATTATTAAAATAAAACCAATCATAGTATAGAAAACATTAACAATATCTGAAGTATATATAATTACATTTGGAACAAGAAAAAGTCCAAGTATAGAAGTAAATTTAGCATATTTATTATCTTTAACTGATGTGAAATTTGCTATAACCTTATAAAAATAGTAACTTGTTACTGTATAAAGTATTACAGTTGTAAGATTGTAAATTATATCATACATAAAAGCACCTACCTTAACATTGTTTTTGCAAACTCAATCATAAATGAATTATACCTACCACGACTTATAGGTAAGACTTCTTTATTTATAACTAAACTACTAGATTCTACTGAAGATACATGGTTGATATTAACAAGATAACGTTGATGAATTCTTACGAAAAACGAAGGTAGATTTTTTTCAAGGTTATCTAGTTTATCATAAAAATCTATTGTTTCTGTAAAGGTAACTGCATTTATTTTACGTTTATCGCTAGTAAAATAATAGGTATTACTTAAATTTATCTTTTCAGTTTTAGATTTGGATTCTACAACATAAAACTTATCTTGAATTTCATTTAATTCTTCAAGTGCTGAGTCTAAAACTTGACCAATTTTTTCTGATGTATAAGGCTTTAATATATAGTTAAATGCCTTAACTTCATATCCCTGGAAAACAAAATCAGGATAGGATGTAACAAATATAATTACAGATTTTTTGTTATGTAATCTAATGTTTTTAGCAGTATCTATTCCATTTAGGACTTTCATTTCTATATCTGAAAATATAATATCATAATTTTCTTTAGTAATTGAATCAACAAGACTTTCCCCACAATCAAATTCATAGATTCTATAATCTAACCCCTTCAAATCTAAATGTATTGATAATATGTTTTTTAGTAAATTAATTTGAGATTTTTCATCATCACATATTGCAATTTTAAGCATAAAAATTATCCCCCCCTATTTTTTTATTATAGCATACCAAAAATTACAATATCACTGCAAAAGATTACATTTGGTACAGTTTTTAATTGTGCCCTAAAAATATACAATTAAATTATAAAATATTAGGAGGGAACATTATGCTTAAAGTTAACAATTTATATAAAACTTATAAAACAGGAAATGTAAATTATGAGGTATTAAAAGATATATCTTTTGATGTGAAAAAGGGGGAGTTTGTAGCTGTTATGGGTCCATCAGGAAGTGGAAAGACTACACTTTTAAACTGTATATCTTGCTTTGTACCTTTTGAAAATGGAGAAATATTGCTTGGAGGAGAAAATATATCGGGATTAAATGAAGAAAGTTTAGCAGATATAAGAAATCAAAAATTAGGATTTGTTTTTCAAGATTTTATGTTATTAGATGGGTTAAGTGTAGTAGAAAATATTTGTCTACCACAGATTATAGCAGATAAAGATGTTACTAAAATGGAGATATTAGCAAACAAGCTTTGTGATACTTTTGGTATTTCACATATAAAAGATAAATATCCAGCAGAAATATCAGGAGGAGAAAAACAACGTAGTGCTGTTGCAAGAGCTCTTATTAATAAACCATATGTTATTTTAGCAGATGAACCAACTGGAAACTTAGATAGTAAATCATGTAGAGCAGTTATAGATTCATTTGTTCAAGCAAAAAAGGAATTAGGTGCAACTGTATTTATGGTAACTCACGATAGTTTTGCAGCATCATTTTGTGATAGAGTTATAGTTCTTAAAGATGGAGAAGTATATACAGAACTTACTAAAACTACAAGCCGTGTTGAATTTATGGATAAACTTCTAGATACATTAAAAAAACTAGGAGGTGATGATTATGACAATGAATAATGTTATATCAAAGCTTAGAAAAAACAGCATAAAAAATTATTATATGCTAGCCTTTTGTATAACCTTATCAGTTTTATTAGTTACTTCATATGCCTTAATGTTTTTTAGTCCAACAGTTATGAATGTTCTACCATCAGGAGGAGATAGTAGAAAGCAAGGTTATATGATATTTTCTATAGCAATTATTGGATGTGCAGTATTTACAACTTATGCATCTTCCTTATTCTATAAATATAAAAGTCGTGAGTTTGGAATTTTAATGGCATTAGGAGAAAGAAAGTCAAAGCTTAAGCAAGTCTTATTAAATGAACTTTTATTTATTATACCTATATGTTTAATAGTTGGATTGGTTCTTAGTGTTCCTGTTTCTTATATAATATGGAAAGTTTTTCAGATATTTATTATAGATACAAAAGAAATGGCATACCAATTTGGAGCTACAGGACTTATATTTGGACTTGGGTTTTGTATTTTTGTAACAATATGTATATTCATAAACGGTGCTAAGTTTATAAAAAGAAGTAATATTATGGATGTTATTTATGAACAAAGAAAGTCTGAGGTCGTAAAAAATATTAAACCTTGGACTGGGATAGTTGGATGGATATTAGTTATAAGTGGATTGTTTTTAGGGTATGGGGTTCCTAATATAGTAGTAGAGTTAATAGGATATGATATGCCATCTATATGGAATGTTGTGTATTTATTATCATTTGTAGGGCTTTATATGGTATTAACTCATGCAATAATCTATAGTAAAAAAGGAAAGAATCCTAAAAAATATTATAAAAATATTATATCAACAAATATGATGAGATTTTCAGGAAAACAGACAGTTAAGAACATGTGTGTAATAACCTTTTTAATTGCAGGAGGATTATTTGCAGCATTTTATACACCTACAGCAATAGCTAGTATGTTAGTAGATATAAAAACCAATCCTATAGATTATGCTTTTTACTACAAAGGAAATGAAAATCAAATAAATAAAGAAGAAATATATTCTCTTGCTAAGGATCATAGTGTTGATATAGAAGATTACTATGAAGTAGATGCTATTTCACTTATTACAAATGGATATTATAGAGATTATGATGAAAATAATATGCTTATAAATGAGTATGTAAAAAAAATGCAATATGATGAGTTTTTTAAAGAAAGTGATTTTAATAAAGTATCAGGACAAAATATTGATGTAGCTAAAGGTGAGTATTATAGAATTATAGCTAATGGAGAATCTGAAATGATTTGGAATAAATTTAATGATTTAGATACAATAACTCATCCAGTAACAGAAAAATCTGAGAAAATAAAATTCAAAGGAACAGTTTCTTTTAGACCTTTTACAAAAGAACATCAAGGAAAGTATGTAATATCAGATGAAGATTATTTAAGACTTTCAAAAGGATTACCAAAAGAACAATATGATAATTTTGTGTTATTTAATGTTTTAAATCCTGATGAAACTTATGGATTTGCTAAAGCTTTAAAAGAAGAAATTATAAATAGAAGTTCAAAAGATGTGGCAGTATCAACTTCTTTCGATGAGTATGAAAAAATGTTGGCACAGAAAAAAGGAGAAGAGTATTTTTATGATACTAAGTTAGAACTTTCTCCAGATGATACTCAACTTTTTAATGAGTGGAAGTATTATCCTATGTTTAAGCCTTTAGATAAGCAAGATGCATTTAAGAATATGGCTGTATTTTTTATGTTATTCACTTATATAGCAATAATATGTTTAGCAGCAACAGCAATAATAGCTTATACTAGAGCAATAACTATTGGACTTGATAATAAGCAGTTATTTTCAGATATTAAAAAGCTTGGAGCAAATAAAAAATATATTGAAAAAAATATTAAAAAGCAGTTAGCTAAAATATTTATATATCCAACAGTTATAGGTAGTATTTTTACTTATATGATATATATTACTATATTCTTTGGAAATAGTAGAGATAATATATCGCAAGGCGAGTTTTTAGCTCTTGTTGTAGGGTTATTAATTATTTTATTAGTAATATTATTTATGTTTATAATATATAAGTTTTCTCTTAAAAAAGTTAAAAGGATAGCAAAAATTTAGGTAAAGAATATTTATGGATTGGAAGATAGCATTTTAATAACAAAAAAGTATGGGTATATCGATTAATTGATATACCCATTATTTTAATTTTTTCTAGTAAATCCTTCTCCAAGCACTTCATAAGCATTATTTATTATAACAAATGCTAGAGGGTCTATTTCATTAACAAGTTTTCTCAAAAGAACTTCCTCACGTCTAGAAACTACTACTAATATAACATCTTTTTTTTGCTTTGAATATCCTCCACGACCTTCCAAAAAAGTTACTCCTCTTTCTAAGTTTTTCATAATTGAATCAGAAATCTCATCAGGATGATCAGTTACAATTATAAAAGATTTAGAAAAATCAAATCCTTCAACAATGGTATCGCAAATCTTTACTGAAACGTATAAAGAAATAATAGCATAGAAAGCTATTTGCATATTTTTAGAAACAAGACCTGCTAAAGCTATTACTGCACCATCTATTATAAACATAAACACAGAAATAGATATAAAAGGAAATATCTTATTTAAGATAAGACAAGCAAGTTCTGTTCCACCAGTAGATGCATCTATTCTAAATAACATTCCAAGACTTATACCAATAACTATACCACCTGCAATTGCAGATAATAATACATCATCAGTTTGAAAAGCTGAAGTTAGCGGTTCTGTAACTTTTAAGAAAAGCGTAAGTAATAAAATACCTATTAAAGTCTTTATAGCATCTTTTTTACCCAGTATTTTAACACCAAATATAAATAAAGGTATATTAAAAACTAAATTTATAAGCCACAAAGGAGTATTAAAAAGATTTTTAAGGACTATTGCAAGACCAGTAAGTCCACCTGATGCTATCATATATGGTTCTAAGAACATATTAAGCCCAACGGACATTATAAAACATCCCAGAGCTAAAATTATAAGTTCAAAAAAGTATTTATATTGTTTGTTTTTTAAAATCAATTTCCATCACCATCCTTTTACAATTGGAAGCGTTTTCAATGATTATTATACCATTTTTGTAATATCTTAGTCAAAGTTGCTCAGTAACTTACATTTTGGTAACTCCTTAGGGTTTTTAAAAGGTAGATTTTTTATATTTTAATTTAATTTATAAATACAAAAATTTACAAAATACGACAAAATAAAGATGTATAATATATCTTGCTGTTAATATTTCAAACAATCAAAAAAGAATTATAGTAAGAAAGTATGAAAATGAGGATAGCGAGCATATAGGATAGCGTGTATATGTAGTAGACTTAAATAATGTTTGAGGAAAACATGATTGCAACTGTATAAAATACTAAATCAAAATCCACGACACTAATAATAACTATCAAAATGGAGGGTTTAAAATTGAAAAAGACTAAAATATTAAAAACATTATCAATAGTAATAATGTTAACTGTAGTAATAATAGGTATAAGCAGTAATAAAAAAGGCGTTGTATTTGCACAAGATAGTTCAAAATCTACAAAAATTGAAAAGAAAGTAAATAAAAAAGTAAACAAAATAATGAAAAAAATTGTAAGTAAAAAGGATTCATACAATATTAAATATACAGAAAAAGACAAAGAAGGCAATTTGAACATTGATATTAAATTAGATAAATACAGTGAAGAAAAGGCTTATGAACTTGCTAAAAAATCTATAGAGAAAATAGATAAAAAATATTCATCTAAGATAGATACATATAAATTTCATATTTCATCAAAGAATAAAAAAAATGCAATACAGTTTGATATTACAAGAAGTAAATTAAAAAAAGTAAAGTTAAAGAAGATAGATATAAAACAATTTAAGGGATTGGTTGAAAATACATTTATATATAATGACTCAGTAAAATATAAAGTAGAATCAGTTGATGATATAAGCATTGGAAGTGCAAAGCGAAAAGTTATGAATGTAGTTGTTGAAGGAAAATATACATTAGATAAATTATATAATATAGCTAAAAAAGAAGCTTTACAATACACAAAAGAAAATAAAATCAATGCATTAGTTATAGATTTTTACACAGATAAAAAACACATAGGTAAAGGAAATGATATGGGATCCGTTTTATATGCTCCTAATGGTAAAATAGAAAATGCTACAAAGACTAAATCGGGGGATTACAGTGATTTTAAATTTGTTAATGAATTAGAAGAAGCAATAGTGTTTCAAAAAGGAAAAGAACTAAAGGAAACTAAGGGTAGTACAAATATAGATACAGTTAAAAAAGATATATTAAAAGTAGAAAGTAGCTCAACTGTTAGTGTAAAAAAACAAGGATCAAAACTGATAATAAATATAAAAGAAACTAAAGATCATCCATATGTTGATGCAGAAGAAAATGCAATAGGTTCATATACAGACTGGTGCTTAGATAATATAAAATCAGATATATCTACAATGGATATAACAGTAGAAAGACCAGGATCAAGTGTTCATGCTATATTAGATATGAAAAATATATCAACAGATAATGGAAGATATTTTAATACCAACTATATAAGAGAAAATATTGAATAACATAGATAAAATAGAAAATTGGTCAATAGTAAAAAAATTGAATATAAATAAAAATGACTATGAAAATAAATTCATAGTCTTTTTTATTTAATATCTATATTTTTAGAATTTCTTCATCTGTGTTTAGTTAACAGCAAGAATTAGTACAAGTTTGGGTTTTTTCCTCCCACCATCCAAAAGCAAATCTTACACTATTGAATGAAACAGGTAAAAAGCCACCAATATAAACGCTGATAGATTCTCCAGGAGCAAGTATAATTTGTCCACCATCAACAACTAAAGTAGAATATGGAGATACTATTCTACTGAAAATAGAAACTCCATTAGTTGGAGGTGAAGTAGGTTCATTTAAATATCTAATTTGACCTCTAGGATTTGGTTCTGGACAAATAGTTGTATTAACACAACTAACTAAATCACTAATTATTCCTTTACTAATACTTGATCTTAAATAAAATTCAGCTGATAAATTCAGAGATGAAATATTTGTTATAGTTATAGCATTTAAATATATAATACGATTTGAGTTATGTGGATTTTTTAATATAGCTAATGCATGTTCAGTTTGGCCACTTAAAGATGGTGTTTGACCAATAAAATAATTACCTTTTTTTGATTGGTATAATGGATACTCCATAGATACTTCTGTTGAAGTTTTACTATTACAACATGTCATTAAAATCACCTACATATAAAATTAATAAGAAGATATAACTTCGTATATTTTATAGTATTCATTATATATACATAATGCTCCACATAAATTTAAAAAATATTCAAGAAAATATCAATAATACTATTTTTTTGTAGAAATATATAGGTATTATACGATTATATTTTTCTAACTTTTTTTTGAGAATACTGGTATTTTTTAGGACTTTCTTTTAAAGAACCAGGTATTGCTGATATAGCTGCATTTCCTACAAATAGGATAATAAAGCCTATTATTATGCTTTTTATTACTTTCATTTGACTCCTCCTAAAGATGATTATTATTTTTAATATTAAGATTTTACCCAAATGGAAAAAATTTTACACAATAAGTTTATTGAATAAGAATAGTTATTGAATCAGTAGTAAAAGAACTAGTATATATAGCTATTTAATATGAAAATAATCATAGAATAGAATTTGAAAAGATTATTTACAAAGTAACCCAAAGTGGGTTATAGTATTTAAGGAGGTGGATATATGGAAAATATAGGAATTAAGATAAAAGAAGCTAGAAAGAAAAAAGGATTAACTCAAAGTGAATTAGCAGAAAAAATAGGGTTAACTAAACATGCTATTGCAAAGTATGAACAAGGGCAAAGAGAGCCTAACTTAAATATACTTACTAAAATAATAGATGAGCTAGAACTAGATTTTTGGACTGTATGTCCTAATATAAATGCAGAGATAGAAGCAGCTGAGCCTTATGAAGAAGGTATTAAGTTTGCAAATGAAGTATGTCATAGAGTGAATAGGAAAAAGATGGTTCAAGAATGGTTAGAAGTAACACCAAAGGAAGAAGTTCTTTATGAAGTTATAAAAGAGTGTGTAGATTTAGATATTAGCAAAAGGCTAATGAAAATAGAGGATAAAGCATACGCTAAGAAATTTGGGATATTAGATCAAGATGAACTTTTTAAACAGTATTTTTATTTCAATGGATTGAGAGAAAGTATATATAAAAAAATGGTGAAATCATTGATTGATAATATTGATGCTAATATGGAAATAGCTGAAAGTATAATAAAGAAATATTAGGGAGTTTAAGCCTTATAAAAATATAGATATAGTAAAAAAAATTTAATGAATTAACTTCATCTTCAAATCAGGAAAGTAAGTAGAACTGTTGATTTATATATCGACAGTTCTTTTTTTGTATAAAAGTGGTAAAATTTAGGATATAAATAAATATTTAAAAAGTATGTTAAAAGCAACATAGACAATATATCTAAAAAGGAGTAAATTATGCTAAATAGATTTGTAAAAGTACTAACTAACAGACCAACCACAATAACCAAACCTGTATTTACAAAGGAATTTAATAAAAACAATAAACAAATAGAAGAGTTAGAAAACTTATTACAAAAAGCTAGTGGAAAGCCTAGAGTGTTTATAGAAAATGATATAAATAAGTTAAAGTATGGATCAATAGGGGAGAATAACATTTACTATGAACTTAAAAATAGTTTCATGCCAATTGTGTGTTTACATGATGTTAGAATTGAGTATGATGCTTTAGTAGCACAAATAGACTTTGTAGTAATAACTACTAAAAATATATTTGTAATAGAATGCAAGAACTTAATAGGAGATATATCTGTAAATAATAAGGGCGAGTTTATAAGATATAAGAAAAATACATATGGAAAAGTAGTTTCAAAAGAAGGAATGTATAGTCCTATAGTTCAAAATGAAAGACATATAAATGTGTTAAAAGAATTATTAAAAGATAAGCTAGGTTATAAACAAAAATTAAAGAGAATAGAATCTTTAGTTGTTATTGCAAATCCAAAGACTGTTATTAATAAAAAATATGCACCTAAGGATATAAGTAATAAAATAATAAGATATGATCAGTTAATAAATTATATATCAGATATAGAGCAAAATAAAAAGATAGATTGGTTGTTTATAGAAGAAGATATGATGAATATATCTGATTGTTTGAAAAAATATCATAAGGATGTGGAAATTGATTATATAAGTAAATATTCACTAGACAATGAAATAGAAGATGATAAGTATGTAAAAGTTAATAATGATGATGAAATAAGATGTAGTTTAAAAGAATATAGGCTAAAGAAAAGTAATGAAGAAAATATAAAGGCCTATATGGTATTTAATAATGATACTATGGAAGAATTAATAAACTTAAAGCCAAAAAATATTCAAGAATTAGAAAAGGTAAAAGGTTTTGGACCTGTTAAGAGTAGTAAATATGGAGCAGATTTAATAAATATTATAACAAATTAAATAAATAACCATTAACGGTCATTTTTCACTAAAAAGCACTGTATATGTTGGAATAACTTGTACTCTTATGCTAAAAACTTATAAAAATAAATAGTATAATATATATAAGATTTTAAAAAAGCAGTTACAAGGGGGATTTTATGATTGAAAACTTAAAAATAGAAGACTTACCAGATTCATACAAAGACATTGCAGAAGAAATAGGAATAGACACTTTTAAAAAATTAGTAAAACTATTAGGAGGCAACTCCTTATACGTTCCAAAAGAAGCTTCTCTAACAAGACCAATTCGAGATAGAATAATAAAACAAGATTTTAATGGAGACTACAAAATTCTAGCGAGAAGATACAATATAAGCCAATCTCAAATAAGAAATATATTAGATAAACAAACAAAAGGTGTCTAAATACTAGACACCTTTTTAATATGCAAAATAAAATTATTCACTTAAATATTTAACTTTATAATCAACAAGCTCATAAGACACACACTCACATTGACTTACATACTCTAGAGTACAATTTTCTATGTGCTTATACTTTTCAAAAAAATCATCCTCAAGCAAGAGTTCTGCAGCAAACAAGTTAGCTTCTCTTTCAAAAGTCCCCCTAGTATAATAAGTATTATTACTCAAATATAAAATATTTCGACCTCTATGAAGTATGGCATGGCCAAGTTCATGTGCTGCTACCATAAGCCTTTTTTCATATGGCAAATCGCTGTTTATGTATATAAATTGAAATCCAGATCTTTCATGATAACATCCATTTAGACCACCTTTTAAAGGTGCTTCAACCAATATTATTCCCAAATCCTCAGCCAATTCAAATGGGTTTCTCGTTTTGTTTTTATCAACTAAATCTTTTATACTATATTTTATTTTATCTAAAATCCCCATATAACCCACAAATCCTTTTTATTTATTTTTCATTTCTTCTTGTTTTTTCTTGGCAATAGATAATCCTACTTCCATAGCTGAAAGCAAGCTTGAAATTGCATCCTCACTTAAACATTCCCCATCAAACATTAAAGAATTACTATTTTCAAGTTCATCTTTTATTTCTTCAATTGCTTTTTTTACATCTATAATTTCATCCTTAGTTTTAGGATCTCTTTTATCAGTTTTTCCAAATAAATAATCTATTGATACGTTAAAGTAATTTGATAATTGGTTAAGAGTATCACTTTTCGGCTCTCTTGTACCATTTTCATATCTAGAAAGTGTAACCTTAGTGGTATTTAAATCTTTTGACATTTGTTCTAATGTATAGCCTTTTTCTTTTCTTAACTCTTTTAATCTAGTAGCTAAAGTTTCCATTTGTTCACCTCTTTCAAGTATAAGTATAGTTTAAGTTACCTAAAAGTAAACTAAAGTTACCGAAAATAATAAAATATTATTGACAAGTAACCAATATGGTAATACAATTTAAATTGTAATAAGTTACCAAATTGGAAAATAAAGTGGGGTGATTTGTATTATTTATAAAAATAATTTAAAAGGTATTAGGGTAAGTAGGGGATTGACTCAAGGAGATTTAGCAAAATTAATAAATATGCCTAGGTCTACTTATATAAAAAAAGAAAATGAACAATCTTACTTTAATATAAAAGAAGCTATGAAAATATCTAATGTTTTAAATTTAAGTATTGATTATATTTTTTTAAGTGATAGTTACCAGATAGGTAAAAAGTAAATAAAGGGGGATTAAAAATGGAAATTTTCAAAAATAAAGAGTTTGGGGATTTGAGGATAATATATGTGCATGATAAGAAATATTTTGATGCTATACCAATTGCAAAAACTTTGGGATATTTAAATCCATATGATGCAGTAAATAGACATTGTAAAAAAGAGGGCGTCGTGTTTTACGAGGTAGGGGTAGAAACTGGAAAATATAGAAATGGTGATTCTACTGTACAGTTTGTAAGTAAGAAGTTTATAGATGAGGGTAATTTGTATAGGTTGATTATTAAGTCTAAGTTAAAAAAAGCAAAGAAGTTTGAAAAATGGGTTTTTGAAGAGGTAATACCTAGTATCAGAAGTCATGGGGCATATGTTGATGAAGATACGATTGAAAAAGTTTTGAATAATCCAAATTTTTTAAGTAAGTTGGTTGAAAATTTATCAAGTGAAAAGTCTAAGAGATTTGAAGCTGAGAGGAAAGTAAATTTATTAAAGGAAAATATAGTGGAGAATAAAGCTTATGTAGATTTTTCAAAAACTGTAAGTAATGTTAATGGAGCAATTAGTATCGGTTCTTTTGCTAAGCTTCTTAACAATAATGATATAAATATTGGAAGAAATAGATTGTACCATTGGTTTAGGGAAAATGGATATTTAATTAAAAGTGGTAAAGAAAAAAATAATCCAAAGCAAAAGTATATTGATAGGGGTCTTTTTAAGGTGGAGGAAAGAGTTGTTCAAACTGAGAATGGAGATAAATTAGTTATTACACCACTTATAACTGGTAAGGGTCAATTATATTTTATGGAAATTGTAGAAGAAGATTTTATACTTAATTAAGATTTTAGATTAAAAATTGTAAGGGGGAAGGTTTATGAGAAAATATTTAGATTCTAATGTGGTACATGAAACGAAGGATATGACAAGGGGTGAATGGTTAGAGGCTAGAGGTAGGGGAATTGGTGGAAGTGATGCTAGTAGTGTGCTTGGTTTTAGTCCATATAAAAGTTCAATGAGTTTGTATCTTGAAAAAGTTCGTTATGTTTCTCAAAGGATGGGTTGTGTTAATGAGATAGGGTTGAATTTAAGTGAGGATAAGGAAGAAGTTAGTTATGGGATGGAGCTTGGGAATAAGTTGGAAGAGTTTGTGGCTCGTGAGTTTAGTTTGATGACTGGGAAGAAGGTTAGAAATGTAAATGGGATTCTTAAAAATGATAAGTATCCATTTGCTTTAGCTAATATTGATAGGTCTGTTGTTGGGGAGAGAGCTTTTTTAGAGTGTAAGGTTACTAATAGTTATGGGAAGAAGAATTGGAGGAAGGAGGTTCCTATTCATTATCAGATTCAGATGGTTCATTATATGGCTGTAACTGGTGCTAGTCATTGTTATGTTGCTGCTCTTATTGGGAATGAGGAGTTGGTTATTCATAAAATTGATAGGGATGAGGAGATGGTGAGAAAGGTTATGGATTTGGAAAGATTGTTTTGGGAGGATTGTGTGATGGGTGGGAATTTGCCTGCGCCAGATGGTAGTGGTGATTATTCTAAGGTTCTTCAGGGGCTTTATAAGGAGGTTAAAAGTGAAGAACTTATTTTGTTTGAGAAGGAGTCTTTTATGGATAGGTATGATGAGCTTTGTGAGGTTTTAAAGGATTGTGAGAGGGAGAAAAAGACTATTGAACAGTATATTCAAGGTCAGATGAAGGAGTATGAGATAGCTTATCTTGGGGATAGGAGGATTACTTGGAAAACTCAAACTAGGAGCAGTTTAGATTCTAAGAGATTAAAAAAAGATTATCCAGAGATTGCACAAAAATATATGAAAACTACTACTTCAAGAGTTTTTAGGGTTTAGTTTGGGGGGGGCTTCGGTGAAGCTCGGGGGTTATGTGTTGTTTCCTTCACACGAAGTACGATGAGGCTGTACTTTAAGTGTTTCGTCAACATCACATAAACCCCTTCGCTTTCACCTTCGCCTGTTTTATATAAGACTAATTTTGGGGATGGGGTGTAAGTATGAGTAAGTTAAAAGATGAGTTAATGAAGAAGGAAGCTAAGGGTGATGGTTTGGTTGTGAGTAGGAGTTATGCTATGAAGCAGTTGTTGGTAAAGTTGAAAAGTGATATTTTGGAGGTTCTTCCAAGTAATGTTTGTTTTGAGAGTTTTCAAAAGAGTGCTTTGAGTTTGTATGGTTTGGATGAGGCTTTGCAAAGTTGTGAGTGTGGGACTTTTATTTCTGCTATGATTGAGTGCGCTAGGTTAGGGCTTGAGCCTAATAGTATTTTAGGGCAGGCTTATTTGGTTCCTGTTACTGTTGATGGTGTTAGTAAGGTTGAGTTCCAAGTTGGGTATAAGGGGCTTATTGAGTTGGCTTATAGAAGTGGTAAGTTGAGGAGTTTGTATGCTCATGAGGTTAGGGCAAATGATGAGTTTTATATTGATTATGGTTTGGAGCATAAGCTTATTCATAAGCCTTTTTTAGGTGGTGATAGGGGGGATGTTATTGGTTATTATGCGGTTTGTAAAATGGATAATATGGGATCTAGTTTTGTGTTTATGACTCGTGATGAAGTTGTAGGTCATTCTAAAAAATATAGTAGGAGTTTTGGGTGCGATTTGTGGGAGCGTGAGTTTGATGCTATGGCTAAGAAGACTGTTATAAAGAGGTTGCTTAAATATGCTCCTCTTAGTGTTGAGTTTCAAAAGTCAGTTTCGGTGGATGAGAGTGTTGGAGGTGACAGTTGTATTGGAGTTATATAGCATCTTCCTTGACTGTAAAGCCTAAAGAGATCGGCTTTAACGTTTTGTCAGATTGCTATATAACTCCAATGCAAGTTTACACATAGGTTGATAAAAATATAAAAATATAAATAAAAGAAAAGAGGAATATATTTATGGCAGTTTACAGACATATACACATAGATTTTTGGCAAGATGGTTTTGTACTTGATTTAACTCCTGAGGAGAAGTATTTTTATATGTATTTAATGACTAATAGTAAGACTAGCCAGTGTGGTATTTATGAGCTTCCTAAGAGGATTATGGAAACGGAGACCGGTTATAATAGGGAAACTGTTGAGAAGTTGATTGCTAGGTTTAAGGAGTATGGAAAGATTGTTTATTCGGAAGATACTAAGGAGATTTTTCTTTTAAATTGGATGAAGCATAATAAGGCTAATAGTCCTAAGGTTAAGAAGTGTATAGAAAAAGAATTGAGTAAGATTAAGAATAAAGAGTTTGTTGGTGTATTTTTAGATGTATGTAAAGAGATTGAATATTGTATAGATACACTATCTATAGACTATGGGGAAAAAGAAAAAGAAAAAGAAAAAGAAAAACAAAAACAAAAAGAAAAACAAAAAGAAAAATATAAAGAAAAAGATGAAAAAAATAATATAGGTATGTATGCTAAGCTTTATGAAGAGAATATAGGTCTTATTAATGGGATTGCTAGTGAGTGGCTAGTTGAAGTTAGTGAAGATATAGATGTTAGATTGTTTAAAAGAGCTTTAGATATAGCTATTGGTAATAGGTGTTGTAATCAAGGTTATGTTAATGGGATTATTAAGCAGTGGAGGAGTAATAATATTAAAAGTTTGGAGGATTTAAGTTTATATAAGTTAAGCAAGGATAAAAAGGGGGGTGTTAATTATGATAACTGTGAAAGATCAGTTGATGAAGAGGAACAAGGATTTTATAGAAAGCCAACAGAAAAGGAGCTTGAAGAGTTTAGAAAGTTCCTTGAAGAAAACACAAAGTTATAAGTGTGATAGGTGTCGTGATTTAACTTTTATATTAGATGGGGATGTTGCTGTTTCTTGTGGTTGTAGGAGTTTAAGGCAAGCTGAGCGTGTTTTGAAGTTGAGTGGGATAAGTGAGGAGTTTAGGAATAAGACTTTTGATAGTTTTAATTATGCTTATGATATGCAAACTATTGATGCTTATAGTAAGGCTTGTGGGTATTATAGTAGTTTTTTAGATATTAAGGGTAGTAGGAAAAATTCTATTATGTTTTTAGGTCAGGTGGGTTCTGGGAAAACTCATTTGTCATTAGCTATAGCTAATAAGCTTATGGATGATGGGGTTGGTGTTTTGTATATGTCGTATAGGGATGTTATAACTAGGATTAAGCAAAATATTATGGATGGGGAGGAGTATGAAAGGATTGTTGATAGGTATAAGAATGCTAAGGTTCTTTTGATTGATGATTTGTTTAAAGGGAGTGTTACGAAAAGTGATGTTAATATTGTGTTTGAGGTTGTGAATTTTAGGTATTTTAATAATTTGCCTATGATTGTAAGTTCTGAAAAGGGGGCGAGGGAGTTGTTGGATATTGATGAGGCTATTGGTAGTAGGTTAATTGAGATGAGTCGTGATTATTTGGTTGAGTTGAAGGGGAAGAAGCTTAATTTTAGGATTTATGGATAGAAGGTATGTAAGTTGATTATTTAGAATAAATAGTAGTCAAGTAAGGGAGCTTGTTTTAAAATAATTAGTATTTGATTTAATAAAAAATAATGTTAAATATAGTATAACTATGATAAAAAGCTAGATGAGTTACCAAAATTAAATGGAGACTCATCCTTTTTATATTTATTAGGAATAAATCGGGTAGATTTAAAAATATTGATTTGATTGATGAGTAAATATTTAATGATTTTACAATAAATGACAAAATACAACAAAAATAAGGTATATAATGGAAATGATAAATCATGATGATTGATAGAAATGAGTATAAGAAAGCGTAATCATATGAGTCTTTGTTTAATAGGACAAAATCAGTTTTTTATAGGTCTGGAGTAAATGTTATATATGGAGTATGGCTATTGTTTTACTCTCTTAAAGATAAATCAGTTCCTATGAAAGGGAAAGTCACTATAATAGGTGTATTGGAAATTTTTATAGTATGTATAGATTTAACAGCATAGAAAATAAATTATAAACATATTTAAACAAAGGGGATGAAGCAATGAAAAAATATATAGTTTTGACAATGTTAATGTGTTCTATATTGATGATTGGATGTACTAGTAATGATAAAACTTCTAATAAAGAAGAAAAGGCTAGTAAAATTGTATATTGTGACAAATGTGGAGGCGAAGCAAAAGAGGCAACTAAATTTTGTTCAAATTGTGGAAAAGAAGCAAAATGGTTAGCTGAAAAACCTGAAACATTAAATGTTAAGAAGGAAGATATAGAGAATAAAGATGAAAATAAAGATACAACTAAGGATGTAGAAACAGTAAAACATAGTTATAAGGATGAATATATAAATAAGCTTAACTCAACAGAAGATGGAATGAGTGACTTAGATTATCTATATGAAAATGGTACAACTGGAGAGATGGTAGAAGCAGAAGGTACAAAACTTAAGAGATGGGATAATATGTTAAATGAGATTTATAGTTTATTGAAGACTCAACTTACAGAAAGTGAAATGAATGAGCTAAAAAGTAAACAACGTAGTTGGATAGAATATAGAGATAAAACAGCAGAAAATGAAGCAAGTGAAAATATTGGAGGTACATTGTATAATGTAGTTTATAATGGTTCACTAGCTAGACTTACGAAAGAAAGATGTTATGAATTGGTTAATACATATATGAAGTAAAAATAATGCTTTGTAAAGTAATATATAATACAATTTCCAGTAAATAATAATAAAATTAAACAAGAGGATATAAATTTTGATAAAGATATTTTTACATTCCAATATACTTTATTCAGATTAATTAATGGAAATAGGATATATAAACAAAAATAATAGAAGGGGGTATCTATATGGATATAACGACACTTAATCTTATTGCTAAAATGGGTACAAGCTTAACAGAACTTGCAGTAAAAGGAACTGCCACTGCTATTCATGGAAAAATTCAATCAGTAAAATCTGAGAAGAATATAGAGACAGTTAGAAATACATATGATGAGATAATAAATCAACTTTTAGCTGAGAGGGAAGAAGCTATAACAATAGCACAAGCTTACAAAGAAGAGTTTGATAAAGTAGTGATTAGTGATGAAGATATTGAACATTTACATAATACAGTAACTAAGATAATAGAGATACTGAAATTAATGTCTCCTAATAATGGAAATATAGAAAGTTTTGAGCAGCTTAAGGAGTTAATTAGTATTGATACGTTGAAGACTATGCAACTATTAGGATTTAATTATAAATCAGCAATAGGAGAACCTTTGACAGATCTATGTGCCAATGCTATTTCTAATATAGGAAATAAGGGAAAGCAAAATAAAAGAAAGTAAAAACTACGCTCCGTTGGATGTGTAACGGAGAACAGTACCATAAGTAGGGGATAGTGATTGTATCATTAAGTATAAAAAATTGTAATAATATGGTATTATATCTATAATTAAAATTATATAGGGGTGTATTGATGTGAGTAAACCAATAGTATTTATTTCTCATATAACTGAGGAAAAAGATATTGCATTAGAATTAAAATCATTATTAGAAGATAGTTTTTTAGGTATGATGGATATATTTGTATCATCGGATGATGCTTCAATATCTGTAGGTACAAGATGGCTAGATAATATATCTAACTCTTTAGGAAACTGCTCAATAGAGTTAATATTATGTAGTCCTAAGTCAGTTCAGAGACCATGGATAAATTTTGAAGCAGGAGCAGGTTGGGTTAGAAATATACCTGTTGTACCTTTATGCCATTCAGGAATGGAACCATCAAATTTACCAGTACCGTTAAACTTGTTACAAGCAGTAAAACTTTCAGAAATTTCAGGACTAAAATTATTGTTACCTCTTCTTTCAAATGCAATAGGATCTAAAGAACCTAAAGTAGATTTCAGTGATTTTGTAAATAAGGTTAAAGAATTCGAAGAAAACTATACATTTTGGGATGAGTGTAATAACTACTTTGAAAAGCTATTAAAAATTAATCCTAACTTAGTTAATGCATTAAAGCAAGGACAAAATATACAAATTGAGTTAATGGAAAGTCAAATTAACTATTTGGAACAGCTTGTATCAGAATTTTTTGGGCCACATGATTTAATTAAATTTAAAAGGACAGGAAATACATCCATTACAAGTAGCGGCATGTTTTTTACATGTCTAATAGAGCAAACGGTCAAATTAAATAAAATATTAAATAATCCGAAATTTAAAATTAAATAATAATAAAAATAGATTTAATAAGGGTGGGATTCCTAAACTACAAGGGAACCTGTCATTTTTGTATTTGCTTGGAATGAATTGTGTAAATTTAAAGATAGTAATGTAATAAGTATAGTTGTTAAATAAAGGGGATTTTAAAATTGAAAATAGAAGAATTAGTGAAAGTAATACAAGAAAGTAGAGGGTTATTTGGGGAAAATGAGTTAGCATATCTTTCATTAACCAGTAAGAACGAATCAGCAATAAGAGATAGAATAGCATATAAGTTACACTTAGAGTTAAAGAATTCAATTGTTGCAAGGGAATACAGTATAAAAGGTATAAATTCTAGAATTGATTTAGCAGTATTAGAAGATAATGATATAAAAGATATAATTGAGCTAAAATCAATGTATACATTTGATGCAGTAGATGTATTAGATAAATTCATAGATTCAGTAAATAGAGATTTTGATAAAAATAGTATCCTAAAAAGTAACACTACAAGTCAGTTTGCTATAATAATAGGTACACATCCAAGGTCTATACCAAATGAACAGTATAAAAATTTTGTAAAATATTATAACTCAATAAAAAGATACATGAAAAAAATAAATAATAATACAGATCTAATTGATAAGATGGACAATAAAGTAAGAAATGCATTCAAACAAGATAAGTATGAAGTAAAAAATTTTACAATGTATGTAGGAAATGCATTTGAAGTAGATGTTGATATTTGTTTTTGGATAGTAGAGAAGAAATAAAAAATAAAACCGTGCTCCGTAGGGTACGGTATGGAGAACCGTATCACAAGTAAGGGATACGGTTCATTATTATTTATTAACATAAAAATTTATATAATAGTAGGTGGAATAGAATGTATAGTGTTGGACAAGTAGCTAAATTTCTAGGGGTATCTAGGGATACGTTGAAATTTTATGAGGACAAGGGATTAGTAAACCCTAAAAAAAATGCTGAAAATGGATATAGAGAATACAATCAGTTTGATATATATGATATTACAACAATAAACTTTTATAGAGAAATTGATATTGAAATTAAAAAAATTCAAGAAATAAGAAAAAATAAAAGTATAGACGATTTAGAACTTTTACTAGAAGAGAAAGAACAAGATATACTAGATGAAATAGAATATAAAAAGCTTCTTTTAAAAAAGATTCGCTTAATTAAAGAGGATTGTGAGAAAGTTAAACAATATTTGGGAAAATACACAATAAAAGAAATGAAGCCTTTAGAAGTAAAGGGTGAAATAAAAAGTGTTACTGATTATGATGAATACGAAACTTTAAGAAAGAATACACATAGCTTAAAAAATGCAGTTACATTAACCTCTTTAAGAAGAGTAATAAGCTTTAATGAAAAAGGCATGATAGGAGATAAGTTTATAATTGTAAAAGAAGTAGAAGACTTTAACAAAAACATAGAAGGTGAAGTTATTACTCATCAAAACTGTATATACACTATTATTGAAGATGGAAGATATTCAACTGATGGAGAAAATATTGATAACAAAGTGGAAGCTAGTTTAAGAAAAATAGCTATACAAAATGGATATGAACCACTTGGAGTAGTTTATGTTAACATATTGCTTACAACTTATGAAGAAGGACTTGAACGTGTATTTTTAGAAATTTATGCACCTATAAAATAATATGAAAAATCATTGACCTGGGAGTTACTCATAGGTTTAAACTCATAATATAAACAGTTACAACTTATATTATAGAAATTAAATATTAATTTGAAATGAGGAATACTTATGAGAGCATATAAAGAATTGAAAAGACCTATAGCAAGTTTTATTATTCTAACAAATATAATTTTTTTACCACTTTTTTTATTAGTAGGAGCAACTATAATGTTAGGACTCCCAACAGTAGTATTTGATATTGCTTTATGTATAGCATCTTGGTCATCAACATTTGCATTTATGATATTATTTAAAAGAATTTATCCAGGTCAAAGTTTTATAGCATATGTAAAAGATAGGTTTAAAAATAAAATTAAATTTTCAATAGTAACTGTAGTTATTAGTATACAAGTTTTAATAGCTGTAGCAGTTATATTTATAATAACATCTAAAAATAATGGAATGATACCTAGCTTTACAATTTCATCATTAGGGATGTTTATATACTTATTCTTTAAAAATTTATTTGCAGGACCATTAGGTGAAGAATTAGGTTGGAGAGGATTTGCTCAAAATGAACTTCAAAAGAAGCATTCTCCTTTAAAAGCATCAATAATAATAGGTTTTTGGTGGGGGATATGGCATTTACCAATATGGTTTACAACAGGATTTACGGGAATTAATTTGATAAAATATATTACATTTTTTATGATTGCGGTTATATCAATTAGTATTATGATTACAGTTTTTTATAATTTAAATAAGAATTTGTTAGTTCCTATTATGATACATCAACTATTTAACTTTTTAATTGGGATAATTAGCGGGGACTTAATAGAACTTATAAAATACTATGCAATATTATATTTAGTAGTGGCAATTGTACTAATCGTTATAAATCCAAGAAAGGCACTCTATGGAAATATTCGAGACCCGTTTGAGGTGTAACGGAGAAACTTGTCACAAGTAAGGTTGACTTTTAGCCCTAGGCATTAATACATATTGCATAGGGCTATTTTTTATATACTAATTGACCTAAACACCAAAGCAAATTTCAAACTTAATCCCCAAACACATTTTTCAGTTACCAGTTACAATTAGCTAAATTATAATGTATAATAAACTTAAAATATTAACATAAATGCATAGTATATATAGATAGGTATGTTAAATATAAGAAAAATAATCTGGAGGCAAAAAAATGGATAAAAAAGATTTTTCTAATTTAGAAGATCAAATTATGTCTACAGTTAGCAATGCACTTAAAGCAATAGATTTTGCTAATTTGAAAAAAGATATTAACCACAAAAAAGAGGACACCATAAACCAATTTAAATCAAAGTTTAATGGATATAGTGAAAAATATATGAGCTTAAATAAAAAATCTAAAAATCATGTATCAACATATATTAGCAAAAAACCAGCTGGAAATGTATCATCAATACTTTATATAGTATTTGGCTTGGGTGGGAGTTTAATCTATGGTTCTTCATTATTGATATTTCTAATATTTAAAATGTTATTTAATGGTGTTGCTATAATAGGTAGCAGTATTATGTTTGGAGTGGCACTTTTATTATTTGTAGTAAGTATAGGCTTATTATTAAGAGGAATAACTTTAAGAAAAAGAGTAAAGCGTTTTAAAAAATACGTAAGATTTATTGACGACAATAATTATTTCTTAATTAATGACCTAGCGAAATTTTCTAAAGAAAAACAAAGTTTTGTTGTCAAAGACCTAAGCAAAATGATTGACTTAGGCATGTTTTTAGAAGGTCATATAGATGAAGAAAAAACTTATTTCATGTTAAATGATGAAGTCTATAATGATTACGTAAACTTAAAAAAACAACAAATAGCTAAAGAAATCAACAATGAAAAATTAAATGAAGAAATATATGACTCAGAAAAAGATGAAATAGAATCAACAATTAAAATAGGAAGAAATTATATTCAACAAATAAAAAATATAAGAAATGATCTTTATAAAGAAGAAATAGCTGTAAAGTTAGATAAATTAGGAAACATTGCAAACCAAATCCTTACTCAGGTTGAAAAGAATCCTAAAAAAATACAAGAAGTTAATAAATTTATAAATCATTATCTTCCTATTACTATAAAATTAATTAGTTCATACAAAGATATGAACAATCAATCAGTTAAGGGCGATAACATAGAAAATGCTAAAATTGAAATTGAAAAAAGTATAGATCTTATTAACAGCGCTTTTGAAAATTTATTAGATGATTTATTTGAAGATGTTGTTTTAGATATTTCTACAGATATTTCTGTTCTTAAAACATTATTTAAACAAGAGGGATTAGCAGAAGAAGATTTTAAAAAGTAAGTTTCAAACAAAAGGGAGGCATAAAAAAATGAGTGATGAATTCAAAGAAGAGTTTACTGACATAAAACCAGAATTAACTTTTGAACCATTTAAAGAAGAACTTGATGTAAAAATAAAAGAAGAAAAAGTAGAAGAAAAAATAATTGATGAAATCCAACTTACAGAAGAAGAGAAAAAAATAGTTGATCAATTTGTAGATAAAATAGAGATAAATAACTCAAATTCCATTTTACAATATGGAGTAGGTGCTCAAAAGAAAATTTCTGATTTTTCACAATCAGCACTAAACAATGTAAAAACTAAAGATTTAGGTGAAATTGGGGAAATACTATCTAGTGTAGTTCATGAATTAAAGAACTTTGAAGAATCGGAAGAGAAAAAAGGAATTTTAGGTTTCTTTAAAAAAAGCAAAGACAAGATTTCACAAATGAAAATAAAATATGAAGATGTAGATAGCAATATTGGGAAAATGTGTAATATACTTGAAACACATCAAATACAGCTTTTAAAAGATATTGCTATGCTAGATAAGATGTATGAAATAAATAAAGCATATTTTAAAGAGCTTTCTATGTATATCTTAGCTGGAAAAAAGAAACTTCAAAAATTAGAAAAGGAAGAACTTCCTAAACTACAAGAAAAAGCAAAAAATAGCGGGAATCCTCAAGATGCTCAAGAATTAAATGATTTTATTGCTCTTTGTAATCGCTTTGAAAAGAAAATTCATGATTTAGAATTAACTAAAATGATTTCATTACAAATGGCTCCTCAAATTCGTTTAATTCAAAATAATGATTCATTAATGTCTGAAAAAATACAATCTACAATTATAAACACTATTCCACTTTGGAAAAGTCAAATAGTATTAGCACTTGGAGTTGCACATGCTGCTGATGCTGCAAGAGTTCAAAGAGAAGTAACAGACATGACAAATGAACTTTTACGTAAAAATGCAGAAATATTAAAAACATCAACTATAGAAACTGCAAAAGAGTCTGAAAGAGGAATTGTTGATATTGAAACACTTAGAACTACTAATGAGTCATTAATTTCAACTCTTGACGAAATACTTAATATACAAACAGAAGGACGTCAAAAACGTAGAGAAGCTGAAGCAGAATTAATAAATATTGAAAATCAATTAAAAAATAAGCTTTTAGATTTTAAATATTAGTATAAAATTTCATTTAAGAAGCACTATTCTTAGAGGATAGTGCTTTTTATTTTAAGTGAGGGTTAATTTATGAATAAATTAATGTTTTTAGGAAGAGGATCTGGTTACCATTGTAAAGAAGCTAACACATCAGCATATATTAAAGAAAACGAAACATTATTATTAATTGATTGTGGAGAAACAGTATTTAAGCAAATTTTACAAAAAAACTTAATGAATGGAGTTAAACAAGTGCATATATTAATAACACATATGCACTCAGACCATATAGGATCACTTGGTGGATTTATTGGGTTTTGCTTTTGGAAATATAAAATAACATCAAAAGTATATTTTAATGAAAAAGATAAAATTAAATTGTTTTTAGAGTTATTAGGATTAAGGGAAAATAAAGAATTTGAAGTACTAGATCCAAATAATAAAAGAATTGAAAATTTGAGATTAAATATAAAATGCAAATTAACTAAACATGTTAGTACACTTAATTCTTACTCATATATTTTAAAATTTGACACAAGTAATGATATTTTTTACAGTGGAGACTCTTGTGAAATCAATATTAATATAGTTAAATATTTAAATGAAGGTAATATAATATATCATGATGCATGTGTAAATGACTCAAAAGACAATGTTCACACATCATTAAAAAAGTTAAGTGAATTAGTACCTAAAGAACATAGAAAACAAGTTTACTGCATTCACATTGATGGAGAAAATTTCATTGACCAAGCACAGAAACTAGGATTTAATGTAGTAGATATAATATAAGTGCAAATATAGAGTATATAACAAAATACAAAAAAGACAGGTTATTAAAACCTGTCTTTTAAATATTAGGATTATACTAAAAAACATCTATTTAACCCTCATAACATTAATATTTTTACTCAAATCATTAATACTATCAGATAAAGTCTGAAGCTTACCCTCTATACGAATTAGCAAATACATACTAAGAGCAATAGGGAAACCAACAGAAGCTATAAGTGTTTGGATTTCTGAATTCATAAAAATACCTCCTCTCTCACAATATCCACAAAAAAAGTAGTACAGAAAAAGGCGAAGGTATGGAATTTAGAGATTGTTGAAGAAGCACTTAAAGACCGTTTCTTGGTCTTTGTGCGGATGAAACAACTCTAAATCCCATACCGAAGCCAACTCTGTACTACTACACAACTAAATCAAATTCAGTAGTATCTGTTACAACTATTTTAGCTTCAACAGCTTCCACTATATCAGCATCATTAGGAGCAAATATATTTTTCTCAACTATCATACTCATAACAGCCTTTATCTCAGC
>NZ_JBOFKN010000127.1:0-13422 GCF_051657365.1 Paraclostridium sp. | reverse complement strand
TAATTATATTTAATTGATCTTTTTGTATATTTTGTTATTTATTGTCATATTATTTTCATATTTTACCATATTTAAATTGTTATATCTATAAATAGCAAACAAAAAAACACTTACCTCTTTGAGATAAGCGTTTTTTTTGTTTGATGCTATAAAAATTTATTTATAAATTATTTTTAGGTTTTAAATCTGATTGACTTAAATGTTTTCTTATAATATATACTGTTCCATCTTTTTTAAATTTCGCTTCATATGAGTATCCAAATTTTTCAACTTCATAATAGTCTAATATTTTCACTTCATCTCCGCATTTTAAAGATATAGTTTTAGTGTTAGTTTCACTTCCATCAATATGAGCTTTAAGTCTTCTATTTTTTGCTACATATGCAATATCATTTATATCGAATTCTCTTTTTATCATAATTTCTCCTTACGTGTGTATACACTTCATTGTATTTATTATAAAAGACCTTTAGCCTTATATGTTTGTAAAGTTTTTATTATATAACTTAAAGTACAAAAATCCTTATCCATTCTTTCAGCTATAAGATTTAATCCATCTACTAATTGCTTTTCTTTAAAATTTTCTAAAAGTATCATAACACTTATAGTATTGATAGTTCCATCTTTAGTGTCTAATGCTCTTGATTTTTTCACATATTCATTTTGCATAGCTAACTTTAGTGAATTTTCAAGTCTCTCACTTATTTCGATTTGAGGCATCTTATCAAATATTTTTACCTCTGATTCTTTTATATTCATATTTACAGCCTTGCTTATATCAGTTTCTAAGAACACAGTATTTATAAATTCTGCACCCGCAAAATCTACACCTTCTAAATTAACTGAATCAAATAATGTATTTTCAAATTTAACTTTTTTAAATTTACTTCTTTTTAAGTTACTTCCTATTATTTCCGCACTTTTAAAGCTACATCCGTAGAAATTACAAGATTTAAAATGAGCGCCTCTTAAACTTGTATAGTTAAAATTTGATCCTGAAAAATCACTGTTGTAACAATTGCTTCGTTTTAAATCTTGATACATAAAGTTTTTATCTAATTTCTGTATCTTATTATATTTAAGTCCTGTATCTACTTTTTTAACTTTTGCCATATTATCCTCCGTAAATATATCTTATATTAAAAAAACTCTTATACCAAAAGATATAAGAGTTTGTAATTCATACTTATAATTGGTTGCGGGAGCAGGACTCGAACCTGCGACCTTTGGGTTATGAGCCCAACGAGCTGCCAACTGCTCCACCCCGCGATGTTGTTTTCTCTACTTCTATATAATATCACAATACATATATTATAACAACCCTATTATAAGTATTTACTTTTTTATTTAAATTATTAAGCTAAATCTATTTCTAATCCTTCTTCATTTACATACCAATCATTTACTTTATACTCATTGTATAAACTTCCAACATCTGCTTTAACATATAATCTTAACTCTAAGTCTTTGTGTTTTTCATAAAACTTCTTACTTCCCTCTAAATCCGTTACACATAAATAAGCTTTATCATTTTTATAATCCACGTTATTTGCGACACTGTTTTTGCTGACTCTAGAACTTTCATTTAAAATTACTCTTATTTCATTATCTATTACTTTATACCACTTTGCATATCTTTTAGCTAATGTTATATCTTCTTTTTTAATTCCTCTTTTTACTAGTTTCAACTTGATCACTCCCTATAGTTTATATCTATAGTTTTTTAATCTATAGATTGATTATAAATGTTAATAAAAAAACTCCTATACCTGAAGATATAAGAGCCTATAATCCATGCTTATAATTGGTTGCGGGAGCAGGACTCGAACCTGCGACCTTTGGGTTATGAGCCCAACGAGCTGCCAACTGCTCCATCCCGCGATGTTGTTTTCTCTATCTACATATAATGATAACATATTAAGTAAATTATAGCAAGCTTATTGAATTTTATTTACGTATTATGATTTTATTTCTTTTACCCTTCCAACAATTCCACTTTCAAGCATCACCTTGATCCCATGTGGATGATTTTTAGAATTAGTAAGAATTCTACTAACTTCGCCTTCTGTCAACTTTCCACTACGTTGATCTTGTTTTTGAACAACTAATACCTTACTTCCTATTTTTATGTTATTTCTATTATTTCCATCCATAAATGTTCTCCTTCCATACTTACCACTGTCTACCATAGTATAACACTGAAAATAGTATAACACACACTATTTTTTATTTTTTTTCATACTATGGTAAAGTAATAAAAAATTTACTATCGGTGGTGAATTTAGTCATGAAAGCAAATTTAGTGTGCAAAGGTGGAGGAATTAAAGGTATAGCTTTAGTAGGTGCCATAGCTTGTCTAGAAAATGAAGGTTATGAATGGGAAAACTTAGCTGGAACTTCTGCTGGTGCTATTGTAGCTTCTCTATTGGCAGTAGGATATACTTCAAATGAAATTAAAGATATATTATACAATATAGATTATATCAGCTTTAAAGACAAGAACAAACTTCAATCAATACCTTTAATTGGAGATTTTTTAAGTATTTTTATCCATAAAGGAATTCACTCTGGAAATGCTATTGAAAATTTTTTACACGATAAATTTATTGAAAAAAACAAAACAAAGTTTAAAGATATTTCAATTAATGGAAAAAGTAAGCTTAAAATGATTGCTGCAGATGTTACAAGAAAAAAGTTACTTATTTTACCTGATGATTTAACCGACTATGGTATAGATCCTATGAACTTTGAAATTTCAAAAGCAGTTAGAATGAGTCTCAGTATTCCCCTTTACTACTATCCAGTTAAAATTGAACATGATAATAATTGTTGTTTTATAGTTGATGGAGGATTATTAAGCAATTTTCCAATCTGGATATTTGATAATGATGAAAGTTGTGATTTATGTAGTTTACCTACATTCGGTCTGAATTTATTAGGTAGCGAAATTGATGGATTAAATGAATGTCCTAATACTTTATCTTACTTGTTAAGTGTAGTTCAAACTTCTCTACGTACAAATGAAGATGTTTATTTTAAAGAAAAAGATAAGGTAAGGATTATAAATATACCTACATTAAATGTTTCAACAACTGATTTTGACATTACTAAAAATTGTATGACTAGTCTTTATATGTCTGGTTATGACTCTGCTCAAATATTTTTAAATGAATGGAATTTTGAAAATTATGTTTTAAAATACTTATAAATCATTTAAAATAAGCTACAAAACAAAAAGGTCTCTATCAAATTGATTAGATTCAGACCTTTTTGTTTTTATATTTTTAAACTTATAATATATTAAATTCAGCCTTACTTCCTTTTGAAGTCGCTACTACCTCCAATTTAGCATCAATTCTTTCTTTAAGTTCTTCAACATGAGATATTATACCAACTAGTCTTCCACCTCTTTGAAGCTCCAATAAACTATCAATCGCATTATCTAAAGATTGTGGATCTAGGGTTCCAAATCCTTCATCTACGAACATAGTTTCAAGAGATACCCCTCCAGCGTTAGATTGAACTACATCTGAAAGCCCTAGCGCTAAAGATAATGAAGCTTTAAAACTTTCACCACCTGATAATGAACTTACATCCCTAGAACTATCTGTATAGTTATCATATATTTCAAGTTCTAGACCTTTTTGTCCTGCACCTTTACTTTTACTCTTCTTTCTAATTAATGAGAATCTATCTCCCGTCATTTTTTCAAGTCTTATATTTGCGGCTTCTATTATGTCTTCAAAGTATGAAGCTAATATATATCTTTCAAATGATATATATGGAGACTTTCTACCATTAGCTAAATCTGATAACTCTCCAACTACTCTATACTCTTCTTCTATTGCTTTAAACTTAATATTAAGAGCTTCTACATTTTTAAGTACTAATTTATTATTTTCTAATATAGAATATAATTCTCTTAACTTAACTTCTAGCTCTTGTTTTATTATTTGAAGCCTTTTTATTTCTTCACATATATTTGTTACTTCAATAAATTCTAAGTCTTTAGTTTTATTATTTATATCTTCTTTCTTAGATTTAAATAAAGTTAACTTAGAATTGTATGATTCAACTTGTTTTTCTAATTCTTCTATTAAATTAATGTTTAACTTAGCTTCTTGGTAAGTATCCATATCCTTAAACCCTAACTTATTCATAGAAGTTTTAAACTCTAATTCTATTTTTTCTATACTAAATTTTAATTCATCTATAGACTTATTTATTTCTTGAGACTTTGAAATTTCGCCTTCTAGTCTTATTGAATTATTTTCACTCTCTTCTCTTAGTTTGTTTAAGTTACTTATACTATCACTTAAATCCTTCGTTTTTACATCTATTAAACCTTTAAGTATTTTAACATCTGATATTTCTTGTGGAATTTCTTTTTTATATTCTTCTATCTTGGTGCTAATTTGAGTTACTTCCTTTAGATATTCTTTTTCATTTTCTTCTAAAGCATTTAACGCTTTTTCATTTTCTATAATATTATTATCTATAGATATATTTTTACTTATTATAGAATCTTTTAAAACTAACTTTTCTTTAATTTTTAAAAGCTCTTTATTTAAATTATCAATTATATCTTTTAATTCAAGGCCTTTAGCTTTGACTATATTTCCTGTACTATTAGAATAGATTTTATCTATATTTAAAGTCTCTGAGAACTTAGCTAAACTATTATTTACTATTTCAAAATAATTTTTCGAATCAGCATTTAATTTAGTTAGTTCATTTATCCTTAAATTATTTTCTTTTTCAATTTCCTCTAGTTTCTCTTTTGCTAATTTTAATTCTTCCTTTGTTGGTACTTTTAAATCCTTTCTTATTGTTGCAGGATTTGGATGATTAGTAGATCCACATACAGGACAAGGAGTATTAGTTTTTAAATTACTTGCAAGTATACCTGCTTGCTCTTTTTTGTACAAATTATCCATATCATCATAGTTTTTCTTGATAATTTTATAGTCCTTTTCAAACTCCTCATATTCTTTGCTTAAGTTATAGTGATTAATTCTGCTTTTTTCATAACTAGCTATAGACATAAATAATTCTCTAGTTTCTTGAATAATCTTTGTTTTATTTGATATATCATTTTCTATCTCTACTTTTTTAGTTTCTAAAGCAGCTATTTCTTTTAAAGTATTATCATTTTCTAATTTTTCTTTTTTAAGTTTTTCAGTAAATTCTTTATTGCTTATTATTTGCGCATTAACTTCTTTAACTTTTTCACCTTGATTTAATACTTGATTTTTTAAGTTATCGAACTCTGAGATCTTAGGTTCTATACTTTTTAGATTTTCAATTTCTAACTTAAGTTTATCTCTTTCTGGTTCTTTATCTTCTTCTATTTTTAATTTTGATTTAGCTATATCACAAACTTTTTTTAAGTTTTCAATGCTTATTAAACTATTATTATAATCTTTTTGTCTTTCTTCTAATTTATTATTATTTTCTATAAGCTTATCTTCTATATAATTAACTTCCTTAGCATTTTTAAAGTTAATTATATTTTTCTTTTTAGCTTCAAAACCATCCTGTTGACTTAAAAGTTCTTCAAGAGTTTTTACTACTTCTTCTTTCTCATTTAACAGTTTATTATTATTTTCTATAATTAATTTTTCTTTATTTATAGCCTCTAATTTACTAGAAAGATTTTTATCTTCTTCATTTAAAACCTTATAATTTTCATTCTCTTTTTCTATAAGTTCTTTTAATTTTTCTATTACAATAGGAAAATCGACATATTCTCCAAGAACTATATCATGCTCCCCTTTTATATTTTTTAAATTGGTTTGCATCTCATCTCTGCTTTTATTTCTATTCTTACTTAAAGTTATAGCTTTTTCTTTAAGTTCCATTTGAATTTTTTCAAAATCATAAGTATTAAATATTTTTCTGAAAATGCCTTCTCTTTCTAAAGAATCAGCTAGTAGTAATTTTTTAAATTCTCCTTGTGGAAGCATTACGATTTGTTTAAACTGATCCCTGGTTATACCTAATACCTCTATTAACTTATTAGTAACATTAGTAACCTTTGTAATTACTTTTCCATCTGGTAGTGTAAGTGTTGCATCTGCGCTTTTTTCTGTATATCCTTCGCCCCTAGCTTTCTTTTTTTTCTGCTTTGGAACTCTATTTACAAGATATCTTTCTCCTTTTAGATCAAACTCTAATTCTACAAAAGTTTCTACATCATCATCCGCAAAATGACTTCTCAGTGAATCTGTTTCTCTCGATTCTCCACTAGCTTCTCCATATAGCGCATAACTTATAGCATCAAATATAGTAGTTTTTCCCGCTCCTGTTTTTCCTGATATAACAAATATATTTCTTCCGTTTAGTTCTTCAAAGTCTATAACTTGCTTATCTGCATAAGGTCCAAAAGCACTTATAGTTAATTTTATCGGTCTCATTATCTCACCTCCCTTTTTAAGACTTCATTTATAGTATTCATCAAAACATCTTCTTTTTCTTTTGTATAATCTCCATTACCTAAGTCTTCGTAAAACTCTTTGAATAATTCTAACTTACTTTTTCTTTTGTATTCTCCCTTTGCTGAGGTTTTATCTTCACTGAAATCTTTTTTTCGTTCTCTAGTTATTAACATAGTATTTGGATAAACTGACCTTAATTTTTCCATAGGGTTCATTAACTCTCCGTCATCAGTTAATATAGCTTGTATGTAATCATCTTTACCTTCTTCTAGGTTCCTAGCTTCATCTACCAAATCTTCTATATTTCCTTTTATTACTCTTAAATCTCTAAGTGGTTTCAAGATTTTAAAATCTATATTTATATTTTTATCTTCATCTGTATCTAGCACATATACACCCTTTTTTTGATTTACTTCAGAGAAAGAGTATTTTAAAAGCGAACCTGAATATTTCATTTCTTCTCTTCCTATTTTTTGTCTACCATGTAAATGGCCTAAAGCTACATAGTCAAAGTCAGAGAAGATATTTCCATCTATTAAATCTGTTCCTCCTATTGATAACGGTCTTTCAGATTCTGAGATTTCAAGATTTGCTACTTCATATTTATTTTCAGCACAATTTATTGCTTCTTCTCTTTTGAGAGTAACATAACCATGACCTACTAGGATATTAATCTCCTCTGGATTAAGATTTTCTTTTATTTTTTCTATTACTGCTACCATAGCATCATTGTGACTTCTTATAACTTTATTATCTAATAGTTTTTTTGTTAATGCAGGATCTTTATATGGCACTAAATAAAAGTTTATATTTGTATCATATTCTTTTATAGATACATGTTTATAAATTTCATCATCTCTTCCAGCTATGTACAATCCTTGCTTTTCTAGTATTTCGCTACCAAAACTTAATCGCTCTCCACCATCATGATTACCTGATATAGCTAGTACTTTTATTTTTTTATCTATTATTAGATCACTTAAAGTTTTATTTAATAGCTCTACAGCTTCTACTGGCGGAATAGATCTATCATAAATATCACCTGCTATTATAATGGCATGTGGATTTTCTTCTTCTATTAAGTTTGTCAATTTATTTAAAATGAATTTTTGATCTTCTATCATAGAAAATTCATTTACTATTTTGCCTATGTGCCAATCACTTGTGTGAATAATTTTCATAAATTGTCCTCCTTGTTATATATATATATTGATTATATCATAAAAAGCCCTCATTTTTGCTGAGGGCTTTTTATGATATAATCTAAATACTTTTGAGTATAAATGTATCTATAAGTTTTATTGAAATATTTACTATTTTGGATAAAGTGAAGACATTCGAGTGCTATTGCTGGTTAATATCTTATCTCTATATAACATATATTCAGCTTCTTTTAATATATCATCTACACCTTTTCCATCATCTATTTTAGTACTTATGCCTAAAGATATGCTTATTGGTAATTGTTCGTTATTTGACTGTTTGCACTTATGTACTATTTTTTCACAAACAATTTCCGCTAATTTATAATCGGTATTAGGTAAAAGAATAATAAACTCATCTCCACCCCACCTAAATACAATATCTTCATCTCTACAACTCAAGTTTAAAATCCGAGCTATTTGAATTATCAATTTATCTCCTTCTAGGTGCCCTAGAGTATCATTAACTAGTTTTAATCCATTCACATCACCCATTATTAAACTTAAAGGATAATATATTTTATTGTCTAACTTTTTTATTTGTTCTTCAAAATAAGCCCTATTATATAAGCCAGTTAACTTATCTGTATAACTCATGATAGTTAACTTTTTTTCTAGTTCTTTTCTATCCGTCATATCTCTAGATATCCCAACGACTCCCCATACTTCTCCATCTTCATTTATTAGTGGTTTTTTTATGCCTTCTGCATATACCAACTTATTTTCTTTGTTTAAAAGTTCAACCTTAGTATATTGAGTCTTTTTATTTTTTATAATTTCTTTATCACTTTCCATAAAAGATTGTGCAACCTCTTTACTTTTGTGTATTTCTATATCTGTTTTTCCAATAACTTCTGATTTTTCTTTTCCAAAAAAATCTTCAAAAAAAGCCTTATTCCCACCTATATATTTACTTTCCTTATCTTTATAAAAAATCATGTCAGGTATAGTATTTATTATAGTCTCTAATAAAGTGTTTTGCTTAATTATATTTTCTTCATATTTTTTTGTCTCTGTTATATCTTTTACTATTCCTGAAACAGCCACTACATTTTCACTGTCATCTAATATTGGAGTTAAATAAGCTTTTGTGATTTTATTATTAATTTCAGCTTCAAATACCATAGCTTTTTTGCTCTCCACTACATGTTTATGATTTTGATCATATTTTTCATATCTACCAACTGGAAATATATCCTTATTTACTTTTCCAATAATATCTTCCTTACTTAACTTTTCATCTATATATACTTCTTTAAATTTTTTATTTATACTTAAAAACACCCCATCATTTGATTTTATCCACATAGGATATGGTAGTGTATCGAAGACTACTTCAATTAAATTATCAATCATTTTCACGCCTACTTCCTTTAAATTTCAACCATAATATAATTATATACTAATTCAAAATAAATTTTTATATTATAAATTATATAATTTAAAAAGTAAAATATTATATCTGTTTTTATTTTAAATTTCACTTTAAATTTTTAAACGAAGTTGATAACATTAATTTTATTCTATTTAATTGATTAACCTCACTGGCTCCTGGATCATAGTCAATAGGAACAATATTAGTATTAGGGTAAACTCTTTTGAGTTCTTTTATTACACCTTTTCCTGTAATATGATTAGGTAAACAAGCAAAAGGTTGCATGCATATAATATTTTTAACATTACTTTCAATGAGTTCCATCATTTCAGCGGTTAAAAGCCACCCTTCCCCTGCTTGATTTCCAAGCGAAATAATATTTGAAGCAATTTTACCTAACTCCTCAATTTTTTTTGGACTACTAAATCTCTTACTTTCTTCAAGTGCTTTAATATAATGCTTTTGGTATATAGATATAGCACTTATAGTTAATTTCCCTCCTAATTTTTTGTATTTTTTATCTAAATAGTTATCAGCTTTATAATATGTATTAAATGCACAACTTAAAAAGAAGTTTATAAGTTCTGGAACAACAGCTTCTGCACCTTCTTTTTCTACTATGTCCACAATATTGTTATTAGCTAATGGATGAAACTTAACTAAAATTTCTCCCACTATACCAACTTTTGGTTTTTTCTCTTCTGTTATAGATAACTCATCAAAATCTTTAACTATATTGTATATATTTTCTTTAAATTTAGTTAAACTTCCTTTTTCTAAGCTTTTTTTGCAAATTTCCAGATGTTTTTTATAAAGTTTATTAGCACTGCCTTTTTCTGTTTCGTAAGGTCTTACTCTATATAAAACTTTCATAAGTAAATCGCCATAAATAGCAGCCATCAAAACTTTATTTATAAGACTTAAAGAGAATACACTGTATAAATTGCTTTTTTCATCTCCATTTACAGATAATGACAATACCGGTATATTTCCATATCCTGCATCGCTTAATCCTTTTCTTAAAAATCCAATATAATTAGTTGCCCTACAAACTCCACCTGTCTGAGTTATTGCTACAGACGTTTTGCTTAAATCATATCTACCACTTTTAAGAGCTTTAATTATTTGTCCTATAACAATTATAGCCGGATAGCAAGCGTCATTATTTACATATTTTAAACCTTCTTCAACAGCCCCTTCATATTCTTTAAGCAATACCATGTTATATCCGCAAGACTTCACACTATGTTCTACTAAATCAAAATGGATAGGAGCCATTTGAGGCACTAAAATATTGTAATTTTCTTTTATTGATTTACTCAAACTACTTTTTACATATGTTTTTTTTATTTTCAAACCCTCAATATTATTATTTTCTCTTTCTTGGATAGCAGCTTTTAAAGACCTCAATCTTATTTTAGCTGCACCTAAGTTGTTTCCTTCGTCAATTTTTATGCATGTATAAATTTTACCTTCACTAGTTAAAATTTCTTGAACTTGATCAGTAGTAACTGAATCTAGCCCACATCCAAATGAATTTAATTGTACAATAGACAAATCACTTCTAGACCCTACAAAACTTGCTGCTCTGTATAATCTTGAGTGATAGGCCCACTGATCAACAACTCTTAAAGATTTATCTATTTCACCCAAATGACACACACTATCTTCTGTAAAAACAGCCATACCCAAAGAGTTTATAAGATTGGGTATACCATGGTTTATTTCAGGATCAATATGATATGGCCTACCAGCTAAAACAATACCTTTAATATTATTTTTTTCAATATATTTTAATTTAGTCTCACCCATATTTTGTATATCTCTTTTAAACTTTTCATACTCAGTAAATCCAAGTTCCACACTTTTACTTATTTCTTCTTTACTTATTTCAATAAACTCATCGTCATAACTTTTAATTTTGTTTAATTCTTCATATAATTTTTTCTTTAGAGCATTTTTATTATCCATCGGTAAAAATGGATTTATGAAATTAATATTATTTTCTTTTATTTGTGAAATATTATTTTTAATAACTTCTGGATAAGACATAACAATAGGACAATTAAAATGGTTATCAACATTTTCAAATTCTTTGTGTTCCTGTCTTATACATGGATAAAATATATTTTTAATACCTTTTTCAATTAAATCATTTATATGACCATGCACCATCTTAGCTGGATAACAAACAGATTCTGAAGCAATCGAATCCATTCCCTTTTCATATAAATCTTTTGAAGATCGGCTAGATAGTACTACTTTAAATCCTAAATTTGTAAATATTGTATGCCATAGTGGATAATCTTCATACATATTCAAAACTCTAGGTATTCCTATTTCTTTTCTTTTTGATTGATTTATTTCTAAACTTTCGTAATTAAATACTCTTTTATATTTATAATCAAATAAATTAATATTTTTATTTTCAGACCTCTGTAAACCTATTCCTCGTTCGCATCTATTTCCTGATATAAATCTATCTGATTTTCCAAAACTATTTATAGTTAATAAACAGTTATTCGAACACCTTCCACATCTAGTAGTAGTTATTTCTAAATGTATTGAATTGATTCCATCTTTGTCTAAAAGAGATGTTTTATATCCTTTATTATACTTTTCTTTTGCAATAATGCTAGCTCCAAATGCCCCCATTATTCCAGCAATATTAGGTCTTATAACTTCTCGATCTGTCAAAATTTCAAACACTCTTAATACCGCATCATTATAAAAAGTTCCACCTTGAACTACATGGAATTTACCTATGTCTTCTTTTGACTTTGCCTTTATAACCTTGTATAAAGCATTTTTTACAACTGAGTAAGAAAGTCCTGCACTTATGTCATTAACTGTATTTCCTTCTTTTTGTGCTTGTTTTACTCTTGAGTTCATAAAAACAGTACATCTTGATCCTAAATCAACTGGATTTTTAGAATATAAAGCTCTTTTAGAAAATTCTTTTATATCTAGTTGTAGTGATTTTGCAAAAGTTTCTAAAAAAGAACCACATCCTGAAGAACAGGCTTCATTTAATATTATAGTTTCTATAACTCCATTATTTATTTTTAAACATTTCATATCTTGCCCACCTATATCGAGTATAAAGTCTACATTAGGTGAGAAAAATTTAGCACCTTTATAATGAGCTATTGTTTCAATTTCCCCAATATCTATTTTAAAAGTTTTTTTAAGTAGCGCTTCTCCATATCCTGTGACAGTAGAATTAACTATTTTAGCTGTAGTTGGTAAAGTATCATATATATCATTTAAAATATATATAGTAGACTCTAGCGGATTTCCTTCATTACTTCTGTAATCTGAATATAACAAATTCCCATCTTCATCAACTAAGGCTACCTTTGTTGTAGTTGACCCTGCATCAATACCTAAAAAACAATTTCCACTATACGTAGATAGGTCATTAGTTTTTACAATATTTTTGTCATGTCTTTCTTTAAATTCAGCATATTTACTTTCATTTTTAAATAAAGGTTCAAGTCCACTTTCAGCTAAACTTTCTCCAACTTTTAAATTTTTTATTTTTTTTAACAATTGACTTAGCATAATAGTTTTATTTCCACACGATAGAGCTGCACCTATTGCTATATATAATTGCGCATCTTTAGGAAAAATAATATCCTCTTCTTTTAAATTAAGTACATCTGCAAATGCTTCTCTCAATTGGGATAAGAAATATAATGGCCCACCTAAAAATGCTACCTTTCCTTGTATCTTTCTTCCGCAAGCTAAGACACTAATAGTTTGAACTACTACAGCATGAAAAATACTCATTGCTATATCTTCTTTTCTAGCTCCTTCATTTATAAGTGGCTGTATATCTGTTTTTGCAAATACTCCACATCTTGCAGCTATACTATATATATTTTTATAATTTTTAGATAATTCATTTAGTCCATAAGCATCTGTTTTTAAAAGTGTCGCCATTTGATCTATGAAAGACCCTGTACCACCTGCGCATACTCCATTCATTCTTTGTTCTACACCATTTGTTAAATAAATTATTTTGGCATCTTCTCCGCCTAACTCTATAACCACATCAGTTTCTGGATTATAAATTTCAATAGCTTTGCTACTAGCTATTACCTCTTGAACAAAATCTACTCCTAAGTTGTTTGCTAAACTCATTCCACCTGATCCAGTTATGACTAGAGACACATTTTTATTCCCAATAACTTTATAAGTATTATCTAATACTTCTTTGACAGCATTTTTTATATCTGATAAATGTCTTTTATACTCTTTAAATACTATATTTTTATTATTATCTAATACAGCTACTTTTACTGTAGTTGATCCAACATCAATACCTATATTGAAAGTTTCCATCATATATATCACCTCATTATTTCAGTTATATCGTTGTCTATATTTGTCTTTTGAGATATAT
>NZ_JBOFKN010000126.1:0-2267 GCF_051657365.1 Paraclostridium sp. | reverse complement strand
ACTTAATGTGTGAAAAGGTTGGAGCAGATTTTATTCAAATGGAGTATATTCAAACTTTTCCTATTTCTAATCCTGAAACAGGAGAACTTTCTCATGTTGGAGGAAGTCGATTTGATGGAGCTATACTAGTTAATAAATGTGGAGAGAGATTTGTAGAGGAGCTTGAAAGAAGAGATACTGTGTCAGAAGCTATATTGAAACAGGAAAATGGAGTAGGCTATTTAGTTTGGGGACAAGAGATTGAAAAGATAACTAACTATGTTAGCAAAAATAAAGAGGAAGTTGAGAGATTGAAAAATTCCAATTTAATTGTTGTTTCAGAAACTTTAGAAGATGCTGCTAAATTTATGGGTGTTGATGAAGAAAAGCTTTTAAGTACAATTAAAAGATATAATGATTTTGTTAAAAATAAAAAAGATTTAGATTTCAACAGAAGAGGAAATTTAGTTTCGATTTCAAAAGAACCTTATTATATTCAAAAAGTTGCTCCAGCAGTTCACCATACAATGGGTGGAGTTCGAATTAATAAAGAAAATCAAGTTTTTAATAAAAGTGGAGAGGTTATTGAAGGACTATTTGCAGCAGGTGAGATTGTTGGAGGTCTTCATGGTACAAATAGATTAGGTGGTAATGCAATAACTGAGATAATTGTTTTTGGAAAAAGAGCAGGAGAGAGTATAGTGGAAAAATATAAAAATTAATAAGGAAGTGATATATGTCTTGGTGGAAAAATTATAAAGAAGAGTTTATATTGATGCTAGAATATATTGAAGCAATTAAAAAGAGAGATGATTTAAACTCTTTTTTTGAAGGTTATAGAACAGAAACTATGATAAGAATGGTTTTTGAAAGTAATACTATAGAAAATGAAGGTTTAGATTTAATAGGAACAAAGAGATTATTTTCTGAAATATTTGAATTATCCATTATAAAGTTTGAAAGTAACAAGTTATCTTGTAAAAAAGAATATGATCTTATAATAGAGGATATAAAGATGCTAATAGAAAATTTGGATATAACAGATTTTAATAATAAAAAAGAGTTTATAACTACCTTAAATCATTTAACTTTAATTTTAACAATAGACATTATCTTTAGAAAAAATAGAGATAAATTGTTAGATTATAATAGTATATTTAATTCAGAAAATTTTAAAAAATTTCATAGTATATTAAGCAGAGAGTTGGACAATAACAATAATGGATTACCAGGAAATTATAGAACTGATATAGCTTTTATAGATATGGAAACAATATTTTTAGAACCATCTTTAATATCAGAAGCAGTGGAGAAATCGATAAAAGATTTTTTATTTAAAATAAAAAGTGGAAATAATATATATTTAGAAACAATGTTATTTGTTGCTAAGTTTATTAGGATACATCCTTTTGGTGATTGTAATGGTAGATTATCTAGAGTAATTTTAAATTTATCTTTCTTATATAGTGATGTTCCATTTTACTTAATACTTAGAAGTAACTCAAGAAGCAAGAAAAAATATATAGAAGCTATGAGAGAGTTTTATCAAAAAAAGAAAATTTCAAAATTTATTTTTGTTGTTTCTAGAGCGGTTTTAAAACAGGTAGAGGAGATAAACGATAGTTTAGAATTAGTTGGAAAGGATAGAATAGAACCTTTGGAATTACCGAAAGACTATAAGGAAAAAATAATATATGAATTAAGCAAATATTAATTAAGAGATAATAATAAAAAATACACAGATATTTTATTGGTGTATTTTTTTTTGTTTTAAAAAAATTAAAACTGTTGACATTATAAAAAAATAGGTTATAATAAGTACATAAATCTTATTTTCAAAAAAATGAAAATTAGAAAAGAGGTAGATATGAACAGTAAAACTGGAAAATTACAAAAAGCTATAGGAGGATTATCAAAAGATATTTTAGGTAGAGAGATAGATGAAAATTTAGACACAATTATAAATTACTCTGAAAACTTAGAACTATCTTTAGGAACAATTCAAAAAGCTTTAAAAGAATTAACAGATAAAGAAGTAATTCATTTAAAGAAAAAAGGTAAGTATGGAACTGTGATCGAAAATATAGATTACAAAAAACTTTTAAAAGTTTTAAAAATAGATTATCTTTTATGTGTTATGCCAATAACGTATTCACAGAGATATAAAAAAATAATGGATAATATAACAAATAGTTTAAAGATTCCAATTCCATTATATTTTTCTCACATGAGAGGTGGATATGTAAGATTAAAACTTATTGAAGAGGGTGTTTATCATTTTGGTGTTG
>NZ_JBOFKN010000125.1:0-1039 GCF_051657365.1 Paraclostridium sp. | reverse complement strand
ATATGAACAAAAATGAAATTGAAAAATGGGCGAAAACATCACTTGATTTTGTTACTAAAGATATTGGAATGAGTAAAGAGAATATCATACATGCAGTTGTTCATATGGATGAAAAAACACCTCACCTGCATGTGGTAGTAGTTCCAATAACTAAAATTTATGACGGTAGGATTAAACAAGAAAAATTAACTATAAGTCAAAATAAATTTTTTCATGGGAAAAAAGATTTGTCAGAACTACAAGATAAATATAATCATAGAATGGTTTCAAATGGCTTTAAATTGGCTCGTGGTGAAAAAAATACTAATAAGAAGCATAAAACTACTATGGAATATAAAAACGAAATACAGAAGCAAGCAGAGGCGTTAAAAAAGGACAAGCAAGAAATAGAGAAAGAGGTTGTTGAATTAAAGAGTGAAAAAGAAAAAAGAACCAAAGAATTTTCTGAAGCAACAAAAATTTTGCATGAAAATAGTTTGGTTATGTATCAAATAAAAGAAATTGAATCAGAAAATGTGTTTTTTTCAAATGAAAAAGTTAAAATAAAAAAATCAGATTTTGAAAAATTAAAAGAAAGTGCTTTAAAAGCATATATGCAGCACAGTTTATATGCAAATGTAGAATATGAACTTAAAGAATTAAAAAGAAGAAATAGATATTTAGAAAAAGAAAATGATGAACAATATTGTAAATTAAGCAACATGGGGAGAGATCACTCTTATAAATTGCATTATTTAAAACAAGAATATGAACAAAAGTTGAACCAGGAAAAACAAAAAAATATAAATTTGCAGAAGCAATTAAAAATATATGATGAAGTTATAGAAAAGTATAATTTATTCAATGAAGTAAATAAAGCATATGAAAAAAACAATCAAGTAGATGCCAAAAAGAAAAACCATAATAAAAATTATAGTTTATAAAAAAATTGATGTCGTAATTTTTGATATAAAAAAATGTTATTCAAATAAAACAAATAAATTTAAAGAATTCAGTATGTAATGAAAAAATATTATATATTAATTTTAGAACAATAATG
>NZ_JBOFKN010000124.1:0-17238 GCF_051657365.1 Paraclostridium sp. | reverse complement strand
TTTTTCAATTTGGAAATTTTAATTTCAAACTAAATTTAAGTTGACTCATATTAAATATAATCTTCATTATATTAGTATTTATGCATATTTTTACATACAAAATTTACATCAAGGTTAATGTTAATTTACCCTTAATCGTATAAACAAATGTATACAGTATATATCAATTTTATACCTTTTATGAAAATTTTTCTACAAATAATTACATTTTTTTAAAATAAATTATAATATTTTTTATAATATTTTTTATAATTTTATTAATTTTATCAATTAAATTAAGTGTTTTATGGATATATTTGACATTTATTTCATTTGTTTAAACTCAAAAAGGTATCTATAAATACATATAGATACCTTTATTTTTGTTATTAACTATTTAGTTCCAAACAATCTATCTCCAGCATCTCCTAAACCTGGAACTATATATCCATGATCATTTAACTTCTCATCAATATTAGCTACATATATGTCTACATCAGGATGATATTTGTGAACTTCTGCTATACCCTCTGGTGAAGCAACTAAGTTAACTAACTTTATAGTTTTTGCCCCATCTCTTTTTAATACATCTATAGCTGCAACAGCTGATCCACCAGTTGCTAACATTGGATCAACTACTATCATTTCTCTTTCTTGTATATCTTGTGGGAATTTACTGTAATATTCTACTGGTTGTAAAGTTTCTGGGTCTCTGTATAACCCTACATGTCCAACTTTAGCTGCTGGAACTAGATTTACAAGTCCATCTACCATTCCTAACCCAGCTCTTAATATAGGTACTATTCCTAATTTTTTACCAGCTATAACTTTAGCTGTAGTTTTTACAACAGGAGTTTCTATCTCTATATCTTCTAGAGGTAATTCTCTTGTTATTTCATATCCCATAAGCATTGTTATTTCTGTTAAAAGTTCTCTAAAATCCTTAGATCCTGTATTTTTATCTCTCATTAAAGTTAATTTGTGTTGTATTAATGGATGATCTGTAACTACTACTTTATTCATTATGTAAGCCTCCTAATTATTTTGTTCTATGTCATTTAACATATTTACTCTTCTTAAATGTCTTTCGCCCTCAAATTCAGTATTTATCCATGCATCAACAATTTCTAATGCTAAGCCTTTACCTATTACTCTTTCTCCTAAAGACAGCATATTTGCATTGTTGTGTGCTTTAGACATCTTAGCAGAAAATGTATCTGAAACAACAGCACATCTAATTCCTTTAACTTTATTTGCAGCTAGAGATATTCCTATCCCTGTTCCACAACATAATATCCCATAGTCTACTTCATTACTAACAACAGCTTTGGCAACCTTTTCTCCATATATAGGATAGTCTACTGAATCTACGCTATTTTTAGTTCCAAAGTCAACGCATTCAATTCCTTTTGATTCTAAGTGTTTTCTAATTTCTTCTTTTAAATTATATCCACCGTGATCACTACCTAAACCTATTTTCATGGTCCAATACCTCCAATAAATTTGTATGAATAGATTTATACTTAATTTTATATTATACTAAACTTTTAACTTTTTTGCACCTTTTCTATACATTTTTTTCACATAATTTTTTATAAGTCTATTATTTTATATCCAGCTGATTTCATTAATCTATTCATTATAGCTCGTCCTACTCCATCATTAGAAACAGCTTCTGAATATATTATATCTATTTTTCTCTTATCCATTTCTATTAATGTATCAAATAATTTACTTCCAACTTCTTCAAGATTTGTTCCTAAACTTATAACTTCACCTTTATAACTATCTTTATGATTACTTAAACACATTACTCCACACTTTAGCCCTTTAGCTTCTTGTTGTTCTATTAAGCTGTTTATTTTATCTATTACATTACGTTCTTCTCCACGTACTATATATACATCCCCATTTGGAGAGTAATGTGTATATTTCATACCTGGAGCTTTAGCTTTTAATACATCTGCTTTGCCTTCAATAGATGGATCTACTAAAACTTCACCTATTATCGATTCCATTTGCTCTTTTGTTACACTTCCTGGTCTTAGTATCATAGGTTTTTCACAAGTCATATCTATAACAGTTGACTCTAATCCAAAATCACAGTCTCCTCCAACTATAATACCTGAAACCCTTCCATTCATCTCTTCACAAACGTGCTCTCCCCTCGTCGGCGAAGGTCTGCCTGATATATTAGCCGATGGTGCTGCTATAGGAACTCCTGATTGTCTTATAACTTCTCTAGCTATAGAATTAGATGGCATCCTTATAGCAACTGTATCTAGTCCTCCACTTGTTCTGTTAGGAACTATACTTTTTTTATTAAAAATAATAGTTAGCGGACCCGGCCAAAATTCATTCATTAATTTTTCAGCTTTATCATTTATATTTGTAACCAATGAATTTAATTCATCTTTATCATAAATATGAACTATTAGAGGATTATCACTTGGTCTACCTTTAGCTTCATATATTTTTTTAACAGCATTTTCATCTAATGCATTAGCTCCTAAACCATATACTGTTTCTGTAGGAAAGATAACTGTCTTTCCTTCAGATAACATTTTTGCATGCTTGCTTATTTCATCCTTATCTATTTCTAATTCATCTATATTGCTTATTATTGTTTTAATCATTAGTATACCTTCCTTCATATCAGTTTATATATAGCTTACTATTAAAATCCCAACTAAAAAACCTATTACAGAATACATAGATTTTGTTGATGGAAATATCTCCTCCAAAACCACATACATCATTGTTCCTGCTGCTATAGCTAGAAAAACCCCTATTAAAGAAGTACACATATCTGCAAAATATGCACCTAAAAAGCTTCCTATACCCATAGGAATTCCAGCAAGTATAGTTAGTAGTATAACCTTAGTTGTACTTATCTTACTCCCAACTAAGCTCAAAGCCATTGCCAAACCTTCGGGGATATTATGTATTCCAATTACAATTGCTAAAGTCATCCCTAAATTTTCAGTAGCTATAAATGAAGATCCTATAGCTAATCCTTCTGGTAAATTATGTAGTAATATGCTTAAAAATATCAAGTATCCCGAGTTAAAGTTAGATTTAACTTCTAATTTATTTTTTATTAACATTGTAGATATAGATCCAATAAATACAAATATAATAGTATTTAGAACTCCTACTTCTGTCATGGACTCTTTGAGAAGGTCAAATACTACTACTGCTAGCATCACACCTCCTGAAATGCCCATACAAAAACTTAAATATCTACTTACGTTCTTTCTGAAAATTGTAGATATAATTCCTCCTAGCCCAGTACCTATAACACCAGATAAAAGACCTATTAATGTTATTTCAATCACTCAATCTCACCCCTAGTATTATTTAATTTGTTCTAATTTTATGTACAACAAATTACCATTATTCCAATACTAGAGTAATAACAATTTTTACTTATAAAAAATCCCTATCTTAAATAGGGATTTTTTATTATTTGAAATTATAAAGACATCATTTTTTCAGTTTGATCTACAGTTATTAGTGCATCTATCATTTCAGCTAAATCTCCATCTAAAAATGCATCTAATTTGTATAGTGTTAAGTTTATTCTATGATCACTTACTCTTCCTTGAGGGAAATTGTAAGTTCTTATTCTTTCAGATCTATCTCCAGTACCAACCTGACTTTTTCTTTCTGCTGATATTTCTTTATTTTGAGCAGCAACAGCTTTATCATAAAGTCTAGCTTTTAATATTTTTAAAGCTTGTTCTTTATTCTTTAACTGAGATTTTCCATCTTGGCAAGATACAACTTCTCCTGTTGGTATATGTGTAACTCTAACTGCAGAGTCAGTGGTATTAACACTTTGTCCACCATTTCCCGAAGAACGGAAAACATCTATTCTTAAATCATTTGAATTGATTTCAACTTCAACATCTTCTACTTCTGGTAGTACTGCAACAGTTGCAGTTGAGGTATGTATTCTTCCACCTGACTCAGTAGATGGTATTCTCTGAACTCTGTGAACACCTGATTCATATTTAAGAACTGAGTATGCACCGTTACCTTTTATCATGAATGAAACTTCTTTGTATCCACCAACACCAGTATCACTAGCACTTAGTAATTCAACTTTCCATTTCTTTCTTTCTGCATATCTACAGTACATTCTAAATAAATCTCCAGCAAATAAAGCTGCTTCATCTCCACCAGCTCCACCTCTGATTTCAACTATAACGTTTTTATCATCATTAGGGTCTTTAGGTAGTAATAATATCTTTAATTCAGCCTCTATTGGCTCAACCTTTTCTTCCATTTCTGATAATTCCATTTTAGCTAATTCTCTTAATTCTTCATCTGATTCTTCTTGTAATATAGTTTTAGACTCAGCTATACTATTGTTTACATTTTGATACTCTCTAAATTTCATTATGATAGGTTCTAATTCAGCATGTTCTTTTATAAATTTTTGCCAAACTTTTTGATCATTTATTATTTCTGGATCACCTATTTTTTCACTTAAATCTTTATATTTATCTTCTAGTACTTCTAATTTATTTAGCATACTTTTCACCTCTTTAATTGTAACATATCAATAGTTGATTATATCATAGTTTAAAACCTATAACAACTCTATCAATTCCTTGTAAATCTTTCTTTGTATATATTTTTTCATAACCATTATCCTTCATAATATCACATACATCCTTAGCTTGATCATGACCAACTTCAAAAGCTAGTATACCTTTGGATTTCAAATATTTTATAGATTGTTCTGTTATAGCTCTATAAAAATCCAATCCATCTTCTCCACCTTCAAGTGCTATATACGGCTCATAATCTTTAACTTGTGTATGGAGAGTATCGATGTCTGATTTTTTTATGTATGGAGGATTTGAAACTATTATATCTAAAATCAAGTCTTTATCTTCAATACCGCTAAACACATCTGATTTTATAAATTCAATTTTATCATCAACATTATTACTTATAGCATTTTTTGTACCTATACTCAAAGCTTTATCAGATATATCCAAAGAATATACATGACATCCATCTATATACTTAGCTAAACTAACTGTAATAGCTCCTGATCCAGTTCCAATATCTACTATATTCAATTGTTTATTTCCTTTAGCTAGCTCTATAACTTCTTCAACTAAAGGTTCTGTATCCGGTCTGGGTATTAAAACCCCTTCCTCTACATAAAAGTCCAATCCCATAAACTCTCTATTGTTAACTATATAAGCAATCGGTCTTCCATTTAGTCTATCTTCCATTAATCTATTAAATGTAGTAAACTCATTCTCGTTGAGTTCTTTATCTAAATTTAATTGAATATATAACCTATCTACGTCTCCAAGGGATTTTTGAAGTAGTATTTCTGTATCTAATTTAGGTGTATCACTTATACTAGATAGTTTCTCCATATATTTAATTAATATTTCTCTTATTGTCATATAATTCTCCTTTACTAATTTACAACAGCCTTAAGTGCTTCTAGAGCTACCTCTAATTGTTTATCATCAGGCTCTTTAGTTGTAAATTTCTGTAGCATCATACCTGGATAAGCTACAAATCTAGTCAATTTATTATTATATTTCCCAAGCAATTTTATAATCTCATAAGATATTCCAGCAACTATCGGCACACATACTATCCTCATAATTATCCTTACAATAGGATTTGGCCATCCAAAAAAAGAGAATAAAACTATAGATGTAAACATAACTATAAACAAAAAATTAGTTCCACATCTAGGGTGTAATGTTGTAAACGCTCTAGCATTTTCTACTGTAAGTTCAAGATCATTTTCATAACAGTAAATAGATTTATGTTCCGCTCCATGATATTCAAAAACCCTTTGAATATCTTTATTTTTTGATATTAAAACTATATAAATAAATAAAATGCAAATTCTTGTAACACCTTCTATCAAATTAAGCATAAGTTTATTTTCTATAAGTTTAGAAAATAAACCACCTATTATAGTTGGCGTAACTACAAATAACAAAGTTGCTAATGACAATCCTAAAATCAAAGAAATTATAATTATAGCTTCATTAGCTTTATCCTTGAAAATCTTATTGATAAGTCTATCCAATGCTGTATCTTCATCCTCATCATCCAAAAAAAATTCTGATGAAAAATTCATACTTTTAATTCCTTCAATCATAGTCTCTATCAATATAAATGCACCTCTTATAAAAGGTATTTTATCTATATTCTTATCTGATATCCAACTTTTTATTTTCTTTTTTTCAACTATAATTTCACCATCATTTTTTCTAACAGCTATGGCTCTCTTATTTTTAGATTGCATCATAACCCCTTCTATGACAGCTTGGCCTCCAACTGCTTGTTTTTTCATATTCCCACCTCTATTTTACAGCATCATATATATAATATTACTATATAAATAAAGAAAAAACACCTAAAAGGTGTTTGCTATTTATAAATTATTTTTTGACTACATGACACTTTCTGCATCTAGCTTCATAGCTTTCAACAGCTCCAACTTGTATTATAGGTTCATCATACTTAGCAGGTTGCCCATTTATAAGTCTTTGAGATCTTGTTGCCGGTTGTCCACAAACTGAACATATCGCTTGTATTTTATCTACAAACTCTGCTACAGCTAATAATTTAGGTGTAGGTCCAAAAGGTTCCCCTTTAAAATCCATATCTAACCCAGCAGCTATAACTCTTATACCTTTATCAGCTAATCCTATAGCCATATCTACTACTGCTTCATCAAAAAATTGCACTTCGTCTATTCCAACAACTTGAGTATCTTCATTTATATACTTGTACATTTCAGATGAATCCTTTATAGGAATAGCATTTATAGTATATCCACTGTGTGATACTACATCTTCTTTACTATATCTATCATCTATAATAGGTTTAAAAACAACCACGTTTTGCTTTGCAATTTTAGCTCTTTTTAATCGTCTTATAAGCTCTTCACTTTTGCCACTGTACATAGGCCCTATGACAACCTCTATGTACCCATGATTTATTGGTCTGTACATCCTTAATCCTCCTATATAAATAAAATAGGAGTTGGCAAGCCAACTCCGTATTTACTATTAGTCGATTTTGAATCTCTTCTTGAACTTGTCTATTCTTCCACCAGCTTCTATATTCTTTTGCTTTCCAGTATAGAAAGGATGGCATTCTGAACATATCTCAACTTTTATTTCATCTTTAGTTGATCCTGCTACGAATGTGTTACCACAAGCACAACGTACTTCAACTTCTTGGTATTTTGGTTGTATATCTTTTTGCATATTTGTCACCTCTTCTCCTTACTTTTCGAAATTAATTATATTAACTTTTCGTTTTTCATCATTCAACTACACCATTATATCATAAGATTATTTAGCGTTCAAGAGTTTTCTAATTAGTTTAAACCCTCTTTTATATACTTTACAAACGCCTCATTATCCTTAGTTCTCTTTAGTAATTCTAACACTTTATCATTAACTTCATACACCGAATTATTACTCATTTCTTTTCTTAATTTCCAAAGTGCACCTTTTTCTTCTTCAGTTAATAATAGGTCTTCTCTTCTTGTTCCAGATTTGTATATATCAACTGCTGGGAATACTCTTTTTTCAGCTAACTTTCTATCTAAGTGAAGCTCCATATTACCAGTTCCTTTGAATTCTTCAAAAATAACATCATCCATTCTAGATCCAGTTTCAACTAATGCTGTAGCCAATATTGTTAAAGATCCACCTTGTCTTATGTTTCTTGCAGCACCAAAGAATTTCTTCGGACCATGAAGTGCACCTGGATCTAAACCTCCAGATAACGTTCTTCCTGTAGGTGATATACTTAAATTGTAAGCTCTTGCAAGTCTTGTAATACTATCTAGTAATATAACAACATCTTTTCCATGTTCAACAAGTCTTTGCGCTCTATTTAAAACCATCTCCGCTACTTTAACGTGATGACTAGAAACTTGATCAAAAGTAGAGTAAATTACATCAGCATTTATAGATTCTTGCATATCTGTAACTTCCTCTGGTCTCTCATCTATAAGAAGAACTATAAGTTCTACATCAGGATGATTCTTAACTATGCTATTAGCTACACTTTTTAAAAGTATAGTTTTACCTGCTTTAGGAGGTGCAACAATCAATCCTCTTTGTCCTTTACCTATAGGAGAAATTAAATCTATTAATCTTGTAGATATCTCATTTTGATATTTCTCTAATTTAAGTTTTTCTTCTGGGTATATCGGTGTCAAAGTTTCGAATGATCTTCTTTTAGTTGCTGTTTCAGGATGTTCATCATTTATTCTTTGTACATATAATAATGCTCTAAACTTTTCTCCACTTTTTGGGTGTCTAGTTATTCCCTTAACTTTATCCCCTGTTTTCATATTAAATCTTCTAATTTGTGATGGCGATACATATACATCATGCTCTGTAGATAAGTAGTTAGGTCCTCTTAAAAAACCAAATCCATCTGGAAGTATTTCTAATACACCCATTACCTCATCATCTTTAGATGTATTAAATTCATCAACAATTTTAGCTTCGTCAACTTCTTTTACATTATAAGAATTTCTATTAACCCCTTGATTATTATATCTTTGTGGTTTAGTTTCATGCCCTTTAGTTTCTTGTTTGTTTAAACTTTGTTTTTGTTCACTTTTAATTTCTTTTGTTTTTTCAATTTCTTGATTATTATCTATCATATTTTTATTTTTATTCTCGCTTATAATTTGTATTAACTCATTCTTTTTATATTTACTTAAAGACTTAAGCCCTAGTTCTTTAGCTAATTCTTTTAATTGCACTAGAGTCATGTCATTTAAATTCTCTAAATTTATATTCTTTATATTCAAAAGAATCCTCCTATCCCATAATTAAATTACAGTTTTTATTTGGAAATTAAAGGCGTGCAAATGAAAAGTTTACATTGTTTATACTAAACAGTTATTTTTAATATTATCACTATTTATACATTATGGTCAACAAATAAAAAAATAAAACTATTTAGTTAAAATAGTTTTATTTTTATGTTCATTTTATATACTATATTTACCCATTAAATCCGTTAATATATCATTTTTATCTAATGAATGTATAGCATCAACAAATCTTATAGTTCCAGTTTTAGCTCTCATTACAACAGACTTAGTTGTAACTCTATCATTTCCTAAACTAACTACTCCTTTTAATAAGTCTCCATCAGTAATTCCTGTAGCTGCAAAGAATAATTCATCCCCTTTAGCTAAATCCTCTAACGATAAAACCTTATCTATATCTTCATCAGTCAACTCCATTTCATGACATCTGATTCTTTCTTCTTCACTTAATGGGTAAATTTGAGCTTGCATATCTCCACCCATAGATTTTATGGCCGCCGCTGTTATAACTCCTTCTGGTCCTCCTCCGATTCCCATAAGCATATCAATACCTGTATCTTCAAAACAAGTTGCTATTCCTGCAGCTACATCTCCATCTCCAAACATTTTTATTCTAGTTCCAAGTTTTCTAGCTGCTTCAAATATATAATTATGTCTTTCTCTATCTTGAACTGTTATAGTCATTTCCGTAGTTTTTTTATTTAAAGCTTTAGCTACATTCTTTATATTTTCTTCAACACTAGCATTTAAATCTATACACCCTTTTGCTTTTGGTCCTACTATTATCTTTTTCATATACGTATCAGGGGCTTTAAGTAAACTTCCTTTTTTACCCATAGCTATTACAGATATAGCATTAGGTAGTCCTTTAGCTATTAATGTAGTTCCATCTAATGGGTCAACTGCTATATCAACTTTCATACTATCTTCTGTTGCCATACCAACTTTTTCACCTATATATAACATAGGAGCCTCATCTAATTCGCCTTCTCCTATTACAACTTCACCATCTATTTTAACAGTTTCAAAAGCTCTTCTCATTGCTTCTACAGCTGCTCCGTCAGCACCGTTTTTATCACCTTTTCCCATAAACTGTGATGAAACTAAAGCCGCCGCTTCTGTAACTCTAACTAATTCTAATGCCAAATTCCTATCCATAACATTCATCTCCCTTAGTTCGATAATCTTTAAACAAAATTATATATCACATTTAACAAATAGTAAACATTTATAATCATTTTTATCTAATTAGTATGGTATATAAAGCTATGGTAATTAATAAAACAGGCAAAAATCGATAAAAAAAGACGATAATTTAAAAATTATCGTCTTTTTTATTAGTTTTTAGGTACACTTTCCCAATCTTTAAGGAATTTATCTATACCTATATCAGTCATTGGATGCCCTAACATTTGTTTAAATACTTTATAAGGAATTGTTGATATGTCAGCTCCTGCTTTAGCAGATGTTAAAACATGTTGAGGATGTCTTATACTAGCTGATATTATTTCAGTTTCTATACCGTGTATATTGAATATATCTGAAACTTCTTCAATTAGCATTATACCTTCTTGTCCTATATCATCTAATCTTCCAACAAATGGACTAACATATGAAGCTCCAGCTTTAGCTGCTAATAAGGCTTGATTTGATGAGAATATTAAAGTTACATTAGTTTTTATTCCTTTTTTAGATAAAGCAGCTACTGCTTTTAATCCTTCTGCACACATAGGTATTTTTACAACTATGTTTTCATGTATTTTACTTAGTTCTTCACCTTCTTTTATCATACCCTCGCTATCCATTGAAATAACCTCTGCAGATATAGGTCCATCTACTATTTCTGTTATCTCTTTTACTACATTTTCAAAAATTCTTCCTTCTTTAGCTATTAAAGATGGATTAGTTGTTACACCTTCTATAACTCCCCAAGAATTTATTTCTTTTATTTCATCTACGTTCGCTGTATCTATAAATAGTTTCATACTATTATACCTCCTTGTAATTACATTCCTATGAATAAGCTTACTACACTAGCAATACTAGAAAGAACTAAAAGTCCTATAATAGTCAAAGCTATTACTCTAGTAGATTTCTTATTACTAGCACTTGACATGTTATCACCTCATCAATATTTAACATTTTCAACTTCTTCTATCCATATATGTTTGTAAATTATCTTGTAAATATCAAAAGCCCTTTTTAGTAAGGGCTTTTTTATATATTCTACCACTTTTTTCAAATTCCTTCTATCATTAATTTAACATTAACTTTTCTAATTCAATCACTAGTTTATTAAACTTATCTGTAGTTTTTTCTATTGGTTGTGTGCTATATAAGTTTATTCCACTTTGTTTTAATAAATCTATAGGATAATCTGAACTTCCTTTTTTAAGGAATGATAGATAATTTTCTGATCCATTGTTTAATATATCTTGGGAAAATGCAATTGCTGCGCTACATCCCGTAGCATATTTATACACATAGAAACTATTATAAAAATGTGGTATTTTTGCCCACCCCACTTTAGACAATTGATCTACTTGAAAGTCCTTACCATAATACTTTTGTAAAAGCTCTCCCCATACATCATTTAACACTAATACATTTACAGTCTCTCCTCTTTCCATTTTAATGTGAATTTCATTTTCAAATTCTGCATACATAGTCTGAGTAAACAAAGTATCTTTAATTAAATCTAAATATTGAGTTATATAATAAGCTTTCTCCTTATTGTTTTGAGTGTTTTTTATTAGCATTTCATATAATAAAGCTTCATTAGTTATAGATGCAACCTCATGTGTAAATATACTTGGCTTAGCATTTAAATAATTTTGATTTTTAGCACTCATATAACTATATACAGCATGCCCTAATTCGTGAGCTGTTGTAGATACTGAATCTAAATTACCACTATAATTCATCAATATATATGGATGAGTATTATAAACAGATAAACAATACGCTCCCCCAATCTTATTATCATCAGAATATACATCTATCCATCTTTCATTAAAAGCCTTGTACAATATATCTCCATATTCTTTTCCTAATGGATTTAATGAAGCATATATAAGTTCTTGAGCTTTTTCATATGGAATATGATCTTCTACTGGAGTTATTATAGGATTATGCATATCATATGAGTGAACTTTATCTATATTTAAAACTTGTTTTCTTAAACTAATATATTTGTGCAATGTTCCTAAGTTTTTATTCACAGTGCTTACTAATCCATCATATACCTTGGAATCTACATCATCCCCTGACATATACATTTCTCTAGAAGTTTCATATCCTCGTGTATCAGAATAAAACATATTCTTTTTAACTTGACCTATAAATAGCCCTGATAACATATTTATATTATCATTATATAAAACGGCTTCGTTCTCAAATGCTTTTTTTCTTGTATCTCTATTTAAGTTCTCTATGGCTGTTGAATATTCAGCTGGGTTTAAATCTGATTTTTTGTCCATGTTTACAAATAACTCATATACGTCTTTAGGCAGTGTAGAAATATCGCCTACATTACTCAACAGCTCTTCTTCTTTTGAATTTAAATAATGTTGTTTGTTCCTTCTTACATCATTTAGATACATACGATAATTCTCAATTAGTTTATTGTCATTTATAATATTTTTAAAGTCTTTTTCAGACAGTTTTAATATTTCTAATTCAATTTCCGAACAAATAGAACTATATTCTTTGTAAGCCTTATCTAATTCTTTATTCATGTTCATAAATTCATAAGATTTTTTATTTATATCTTGATTTAAAGATACATATGCATATAATTTTTCCAACTTAGCATCTAGCTCTTCTTTTATATTCAATGCATATATGACATGTTTAGAAGATTTAGTTAATTTACCTTTATAGTTTTTAAGTTCTTTAGTTTCTTTATTAAAATTTTTCAAACTTTTTTTCCATTCTTGATCACTTGTATATAAAGTTGTTAAATTCCAAGATGAATATTTGGTTTGTTTTTTAACAGCTTTTTTTTGTTCTTCTTTTTTAACTTCATCATTTATTGTTTCAACAGTTTTTTCATTTATTGTTTCTACATTTTTACCAATATCTTTCATCAGTAAAAAAGATGAAAATAATATAACAATAATTGTAATAGTTATAACCTTATACATATTTTTCCCCATAAAAATCCATCCTTTCGCTAAGTTTATTAGTATTAGGATGGCTTTTTATGTTTATATTATTCAATACTTCCAAAATAATCATTTAAAGTTATTAACATAGTTATCAACATATTAACATACTTTTTCAAGATTAAAACTGTTATTTTTCAACATTTTCATAAATCAATCTGAATTTTCGCAATATTTTTTTGACCTAGTTATTAACATTTTTTTAATACTTATTAACATTTTTTTTATACCTTTGTTGATATTTTTTTAAAGTTATGCACTTATTTTTTTTACTCTACTTTATTTTTTTAATAATTTTATGTCGAATATTGTAATTTCAACGAATATAGCAGGTATAATTTTAATTTTCATATCCACAACTTATCCACATGTTATCAACAATTTGTGTATAAGTTGTGGATTTTTGATCTAACACTTATAAACTTTAGTAACTAACACCGTCATATCATCATAAATATTATTATTTTGAATATCTAAAGCTCTATTTAGAATTTCCTTAGATATATCCTTAGGATTAATTGTATCTAAACTTTTTAGGAAGTATATCAACCAGTTATCCCCTAGATTTTTATTTTTTCCTGCATCTATAATTCCATCTGAAACCATAATTATATAATCTCCATCTTTTAGCTTACTACTATCTCTTTCTATATTAACATCCGATAATATACCAACAGGAAGTGATTCAGTCGATATTAATTCTATTTCTCCACTACTCCTTTTTATATAAGTTGAACACGCTCCCATTTTTATAGTATTTAAAACACCTTTATTCAAATCGATAATCCCCAAATCTAAAGTAGAAAACATCTCATCTGATGATTTAAGCATCAAGATATTATTTATGGTGTCAATCACTATTTCTTCATCTATTTTTGAATCCATCATTTTTTCTAATATATCTATAGTAACCGATGATTCTTCGTAGGCCTTTCTCCCTTTACCCATTCCATCACTTATAGCTACCATATATTTTCCTTCTGAAATCTCCATATAAGTGTAATTATCACCAGATATAACATATCCATCTTTAGACATATTAGAAACTTCTGTTACTACCTTATATTCTTGTCGCTTTGATAACTTCACTTTGCACTTTTCTCCTAAACGATTACATCCAACTTTACTAGCAACTAAGTCTTGTCCTACTATATTGGATATAATCCCAACTATTTTCTTTTCGCATAAGTGATTGTCTTTACAAGTTTCTCTTTCCATTAAAATTTCAAATTCATCTTTATCTTTAGATATATAGTTTAATCTATCAATACTTATATTATTTCTATCTAATTCAACCAATATATTTTTTTCCATTTCTATATCAAAAGTTATATCTCTGTCCAATTCCATAGCCATGCATTCAATGGATTTTGACATATATCTTATTTGTTTTGCCACTAATTTTCTATTTTCCGAAAATTTTTGTTGCCAACTATAATCAAGTGCAAACATTTTATAATAATAATTTGCTGTTTTTACAATATTTTCAGGCTTTATACAATCCTTTTTAAAATCATTAGGGATATTATCTAAATAAACTTCTCCCGTATCCTCTAACTCTTCTAATATTCTGTTCATCATGGTATATGTATAATTGAATTTATTTTCCCAACATCTTCTCTTCATACCACATTTTTTACATTCATCATGATGTACCATATCTATAATGTGAGCTATATCTTTTTGATCTAATATCTTTTCCTTTTCTCTTATCCTATCAAATGTGTTAGCTAAATCTGCATAAGTCTTATACATGCCCCTTAATCTATTATTAGTTATCTCTCTACTTCTTTCTAAATAGTCTTCTGCTCCATCATCCACACCGCTAGTACCTTTTATAAATTTCTCAATTTGTTGTATAAAATTATCAGGAATAAGTATAACTAATATACTAGCAATAAGTATATCTCTTATTTCCATCATGTTTGAACCTGATCCAGATGTATATATATATATCAAGCTCCATCCTAAAATATAACCGGCTATACTTAAATACTTATTTACTTTATTAAAACCACCTGCAATCAAACCAGCAAATGCATAAATCCCCATATACATACTAGTCGTTAGGTTATTTACAAAGTATACTAACCCGATAATAACTCCACTTGCAGATCCTAGTGCAGCTCCACCAGTTATTGATAATATTAGTATAGTCATAGTCGCCAAAATATTTCTAATCGATATCCCTAGTATGTTTATATTACCTATACCTATTATACTAAAGGTTATAATTATAGTTAGTGCAACAATTTCTTCACTAGAGGTGACTTTTCTAGAAGCCCTTTTATTTATAACCGAAACCCCATAAGAAAAAATATACGTACTAACAAACATAACTATACATTCAACCAAAGCTATACTTATATTGTATATATAATTCCCAAATATCAAAGCTTGTCCAATGGATAAAGGAACCATTATAACCATACCTATCATAGATATCTTTGTTATAGATTTTACATTTTTAAATTTATTAGAAATTAATTGAATAATCATTATGCAAATTGCATATTTTATAATATTCGAGGTTTGATTAAATGAAAGCAATGTACCAGCCATAGTAGCTATAAAAACAGGAAATTTATACTTATCTATTATTGATGCACATAAGAAAAATGCTACTCCTAATGGAGCTATATCATCTACCACCATAGCCCTACTAAGTAAAAACCCAATCGAACATAAAATTATCGTATTTGAGTCTATCAAACCTGCTTTAATAATATTTTTTAAAGATATGTTACTTTTACTTGCTACTAAGCTTCTTTCCATAAAAAAACCTCCCCTTGTTATTTTCATACTGAAATTGTAACAAAGGAGAGATATGTTTTTTGTCATAATGAGTAGCTACTATCTAATAATATTAAGACATTTTTTTTGCATTTTGACATAATAAGCCTTCTAAATTATCATACTCACTTACTATAATATTTTCTTTTTCTAAATTTTTCATTATTATATTTAATATTGTTACACCAGCTGTTATAATATCTGCTCTTTTAGGCTGTAAACCCTTCAAGATTTTTTTATCAGTTACTGTCATCTTTTTTAGATTTTGTAAAATAATATCTAATTTTTTTTTGTTTATTTTACTTGAATGAATCTTTTCCATAGAGTAAACTTCTAACTTTTGATTTATAGCTGAAACAGATGTTATAGTACCTCCAATTCCGACTATAGATTTTATATCTTTTGTTTTTAATATATCTAAAGTCTCATCTAAGGTATGCATTATAAATCTATTCATTTCTTCAAATTCTTCTTTACATATAGGATCTTTTTTCAAAAACTTTTCCGTCATTCTTAATGCCCCAATATTTTCACTTTTAGAAAATTTGATTCCATCATAACTTCCTAAAATAAATTCTGTAGATCCTCCTCCTATATCTATAACCAACACATTTTCCTTATCTTTTAATCCTTGTAAAACTCCACTAAAGCCCAGTTTGGATTCTTCTTCTCCGCTTATTATATCTATATCTATATTAGCCTCAATTTTAGCTAACTTAACGAAATCTGCTCCATTTTTACTATCCCTTAATGCTGAAGTTCCTATACAAGATATATTTATACACCCTTTTTCATATGCTAAATCCGAGAATTCTTTTAAGGCTTTTATATTTCTATTTATAGACTCCTTATTTATATATCCTTCCTTATCAACACCTTGTCCTATTCTAGTTGTATTTATAAATTTCTCTCTATTAAATAATTCACCATCTATATAATCTGCTATTAACAGTCTCATAGAGTTTGTCCCTATATCTATAGCACCAATTTTCATTTATTTATCCTCCTTTTAAATTTTAATAGTATGTAGATATAAATAGAGGAAGCAATTAATTGCTTCCTCTATTTATATCTACATATATTATTTCATTTGGTTTTACCATGTTTAATCTATCTCTAGCAATGTCTTCTATGTATTTATCATTATTCAATTTTTTTTTGTCTTGCTTTAATTGTTTAATTTCCTTATCTGTATTTTTTATCTCATCCTGTAACTTAGATATTTCATTGCTATATTCAATCGTTTTAACAATTTGTGTAGCAAATCCTCCTAATAAGGAAAATCCTATAAATACTATAAATACACCTACTATCAAATACTGCCCTATAAATTTTTTTCTTTTGTTCATAATCCCACCCCTATAATTTACTTTTTACTTTTTTAAATTTACGTGATTTAATTTTAAAAGTTTTTAAAATTTTCACTAGTAAATTAGGTAT
>NZ_JBOFKN010000123.1:0-14297 GCF_051657365.1 Paraclostridium sp. | reverse complement strand
ATTTATCATTTATTTTATTTCTTAATTCATTCCACTTAACTTTTTCTTTGTTTTTACCTAATCCAACTACTATCTCTTCTATCTTTTCTTGACCTGCATCTATATCTATATATTCAAAAGACCATCTTCTTTTGAATGCGGTATCCATTGGAAACACACCTTGATCTGCACTATTCATAGTTGCCCATATATATAAATTGCTTGGTAATTTTATACTTTTATATTCTTCTTTATTTCCACATAGTTTATCAGCTAAGTACGCTCTCATATCTTCACTAGTTGTGATAGAATATTCACTCTCGCCACCATCTCTATCTAGTAATTGGAATATATCTCCAAATACACTTGCTACATTAGCACGATTGATTTCCTCTATTATAAGTAAATAATTTTCTCCCACAGTTCCTTCATTCTTACTTTTATTTATACTTTTCATAGCTTCTACTAATTGTCTTAAAAATGGTCCTGGTACATATTCATATGTTATATCAGTTCCACCTACTTTAACAGGCTTAGGCTTGTATGTTCCTACAAACTGAGAGTAAGAATAATTAGGATGGAATGTAACTCTTTCAACATTTCCTTCTTTGAAAGATTCTTTTGAATTTTCTTTAAGAGTATGACTTTTACCAGTCCCTGGTGCTCCAAATAATATTCTATTATGTGGGTACTTTATTTCTTTTACTTTTTGAGTATTCATTTCACTAGATTGTATTCTGTCGCTATCGTGTTTATTTCCTAAGTTAAATTCTATTTGCTTTAATATATCAATTCCTTTTTCAGTAATAACATATTCCTTAATGTCACTATCAGTTTGAACTTTTTGTATAAGCTCAACTTTATTCTCCATAAATCCAATAAATCTATAGTTTGAATTTGGTGTATAGTCTGGATTCTTAGGATCTCTACCTCTACCTCTAAATCCATAAATATCATATACCATCGTACAGTACTCAACTCTTCGTTCTTCTGAAGTCGCAGCTTTAAAAAACTTCTCTTTACTATCTGGGAAACCTAATATCTTTCCATTTAAATATCCTTCTCTTAATATGCATAGTATCGCATTATAAATCATATTCATATCTTCTAAACTACTTACCATTTTTATACCTTCAATTAAATATGAACGTATAGACTCAACTGAGTTCTCTAATTCTTTAAATTCATCAGTAAATATATATGTATTATCATTTTTTACTTGTATCAGTTTTAATTCTGTCATTGTCCTAATATTTGTTCTTACAACATCATTACTTTCATCTTTTTCAAAAATATCACTCGCTATCGTAGTTTTACTTATCTCTTCGAGTTGTCTCTCTTCATATATTGTCTTAAACTTTAATATATTACTTATGATATCTCTTGGTGTACTTTTCGATAAACGTAACCCATCTTCTTCTATTAATTCTGCTCTGTTATCAGAATATAATTTTTCAATATTCTTAAATATTTGCTTTACATAATTCATAAATATTCCCCTTATAATTTATCTTTTCTAACGAATATACTATCATATAAGCCTATATTTAAATATAGCATTATATAATTTTTATACATTATTAACTATTTTATTCGCTTATCGATACTATCTAATATATTTACTCCCTTTTTAGTTATCCTATATTCATCTATCTTACTATTGTTAGCTTTCTTTTCTACAAGTCCCATTGCTCTTAGCGTAGTAATAAATCTATAGTTTGCATTTGGAGTATAATTTGCTTCCTCTGGATCTTTATTTCTACCATGGAATCCATAGATTTCATTAACCATCTTACAATAATTTACTCTTTCATCCTCAGATTCAACAACTTTATAAAATTTACTCTTACTATCTGGAAAACTTAATATTTTTCCATTCATATCGCCTTCTCTTAATACGCATATCATTCCATTGTAAATCATATTGAAATCATCTAATTTACTTATTTCACTTAACTCTTCCATTAAAAATGAACTTATTGATTTATGTGAATTTATAAGTTCTAAGAACCTATTTGTTAAAACATATGTCTCTGGCATTGTTTCTTTTAAAAACCTTAGCTCTGTCATCGCTCTAATATTAGTTGTTACAACGTCTGTATCTCCAGTTTGACAAATATCTTCTTTTACCATACGTCTAGTTATTTTTGTATTCTTAGTGTATATATAGAAATCTTTAAATTTAGATATACTTTTTATAATATCTCTTGGAACACTCTTTGATGGTCTTAATCCATCTATTTTTAATAATATTGTTTTGTTTTTTTCATAAAACTTATTAATATTCAAATAGTTCATATTGTATTAATACTCCTTCATGTACAGTTAATTTCTTTTTATAATATTAAAAGGTAGCCTATTAAAAGCTACCTCTATATTTTAATATATATTTTTTATTTATTGCAACAATCTAAATATTCTTTTATTCTTTTAGCTAGTATTTCTCCAAATAAAGGTGGCACAGCATTACCTACTTGTTTATACTGATTTACCTTTGCTCCTTTAAATATATAACTATCTTTAAATGTCTGTAATCTGGCACCTTCTCTTACTGAATGTATTCTTTTCTCTTCATAATGGAAATATGTTCTATGCCCAGTATCTATCGTATGAGAAGCTTTATTTCTATCCATACGCCTTAAAAGACCATTGTATTTTCTTCCACCTCTTAATTCATCTGGTAAATCTTTAATACTTCCACCTTCCGGTACCATTGATATTAGCTTCTTAGTTTCTTCTGTATGAGCTGTTTGGTCATGATTGTTTAGTACATCACAATCACCTCTCATCATCCTCTGAAACTTAGTCATAGGCTCTTTATTATACTTTGTATTATCTTCATTATTATCCAATGAAGGTAAGTCAGATATAGCATCTTCAACTGTAACATATTCTCCAGTAGGCTCTGGGAATTTAAATTCTCCATGGAATAAATCTTCTCTTATACCTACAAAAAATACCCTTCTTCTATTTTGTGGAATACCATAATCTGAAGCTAGTAGAGTATCGTACGATACCTTATAACCTGCTTCTTCTCCTCTTCTTATAATATCTTCTTTTATCAGTCCACCTGCCATAGTTAATATACCTGATACATTTTCCATTAAAAAGAATTTTGGCTTTATTATATTTAGTATTTTAAAATAATCTCTATATAACTCATTTCTTTCATCATCAATTATTCTTCTTCCTGCGGTGCTAAACCCCTGACATGGTGGCCCACCTATAATCCCATCTATCTCACAGCTTATTTTACTGCTTAAATAAGCTTCATCAATTTCTTTTATATCCTTTGTAGTTCCTACTTTTTTTTCTCTATTATAATTATATGTTTCTATTGCTTTACTACAAAAATCTATTGCTAATTCACTTTCAAATCCTTGTTCTTCAAATCCTAAACTTAACCCTCCAGCTCCACAGAATAAGTCTAATAATTTATATTTCTTCATTGTCTAGTACCTCCAAAATTCCAGATGCTAAAGCCTTTGCCAATAATGGCGGAACTGCATTACCTACTTGTCTTAATTGTTGCCCTTTATTTCCTAAGAATGTAAAGCCATCAGGGAAACTCTGAATTCTTGCAGATTCTCTTACTGTTGGAACTCTATCAAACTTTGGATGAAAATAAACATTGTGTCCTGTATCTATCGTTATAGATTGAGATTGAGAATCTAGTCTCTTTAAGTAATTAGAGTGTCTATTATTCCTTTGAGATTTAAACATCTCTGGTGGAACATTTTTCCAATTACCACCTTCAGGTACAAATTTCATTTTATCTTGAACACTTTGAATAGGGTAATATATAAAGTGATTATTTAACTCATCGCCATCTCTCATAATTCTCTGATATTCTGATTTTATAGATCCTAATTTATATCCATATCCAGTTATATCATTTTTAGCAACTTGTTCTATATCATATATGTCTGAAAGTGCCTCTTCTACAGTTACTTTAGGTTGGTAAAACTTGCTCATATTATCAAAATTAAAGCACCCTATATCGTGTCTTATTCCAACAAAAAAAGCTCTTTTTCTATTTTGAGGAACTCCATAGTCAGATGAATCTAATACAGAATAACACACATTGTACCCCATATCTTCTAGTAATTCACATATTTTCTTTCTAGCATACCCATCTTTTGATGTAAGTATTTGTCGAACATTTTCAATTAGAACAGCTTTAGGCTTTATTTCTGAAACAAATCTAAGAAAATCATAAAATAGTTTATTTCTTGGATCTTCCTCTAAATCTTTATTCCATCTATTTAAAGCTGAAAATCCTTGACATGGTGGTCCTCCTACTATTACATCCACATCTTCAAAGTTAGTTTCTTTTACATCAATTTTAGTAATATCCCCATGAATAGCTTTTGAATTTGGGAAATTGTGTTTAAAAGTTTTACTAGCTAACTCATCAAACTCTATTCCACCTACTATCTCAAACTTATCTGTTTCTTTAAACCCTTGACTTATACCTCCACATCCAGAGAATAAATCTATAACTGTATATTTTTTCATTTGACTTCACCATCTTCAACATATTCTAATATATCCTCAACTCTGCAGTCTAAGGTTTTACATATATTATTTAATAGTACTATATCTACTTTCTTTATTTTTTCATTATATAAATCGCCTATTGTGTTTGGCCTTGCACCTATAGCAATAGCTAGATCTTTCCTTGTCATTTTTTTCTTTCCAAGTAGTTCCGATACTTTAATCTTAATCATAATACACCACCTAATTACATAAATGACTACATGTATAATAACTTTAGGTAATATATTTTCAGCTATCATATTATCATTTTTCGTTATTATATATCGCATTTTGTTATTATATATCATTTTCAAAACTATATCAACTGTTATTTATAAACTTGTACATTTAAAAAAAGGCTCTAAATTAGTTTATATATTTAGAGTCCTTTACAGATGTACTTATCTATAAAGGACTCTAAATATATTTTTTCTTAATAATTAAAACCTTCTAACTTTAATTTTTCTTTTATTATCATTAACCTTTTACATTGCTTTGCTGTCGGCATTTTCCCAGTCATATTAAAACTAGATGCTACACCTAGTATATCAATTTCCATAGGTAGCAATATCTTCTTATCCTTTGCCCAAATCAGCATATTCTTCCAGTAATCCGCACCTAGTTGTATTACCTCTAGCTCTGCATTTAGCTCATTATTTAATCTTTGTTCTCTATTAGCCTGTTGCTTACCTTCATCTACAAAATTCTTAGTAACTAGCGTTAATAAAAACTTTTCATTTATAGTCCAATTAGCTTTTTTAGCTCTTGTCCAACAAGCTTCTTTTTTACACCATTCAGTTACGTTTAATGTTGGCCTATCATCTCTAGTTATAAAATTATAGACTTCCTTTGTTGTTATTTTTAGTTGATCCTCTAACTCTTTATATATTTCTTGATTATTCCATATTCGTTTATAGTCAAGTGTATATTCCTTTAAATTCGTTTCAATATAGTTAAATATTATAGCTAGACTATATGTTACTATATTCGCTCTGTATGATTTTATTTCTTTATACCAATCTTGATTAGATACTAATCTTTCTGTTTGTTTAAATAATATAGCTAAAGATATAATTTTTTTAAAATAAAATTCATTGAATTTCTCATTTCCTAATTTCCACTCTTTGTCTATTTGTTCTGCAAAATCTCTCATCCCTGTTTGAGCACCCTTACTTACAGTATGCGGTTTACAGTTATATGTGTTTATATACTTTGCCAACTCAACCTTCTTAATCACTTGAGATTTTGGATTCTTTAATAAATATTTCTTTCTTTGAGCTACACTTAGCTTCATTTGCTCTTGTGTATGTTGTCCTCTAGCTCTTTCATAGAACCATATTGTTTGATATTGATTTCCATTTATAGCAGGTGCATATATTTTTCTTGAAAGTTCTTCAATTCTAATATGGTATGGATGATTCGAGAAGAAATCTGCTTCATCTACTTTATTCTGGCTATTTGCACATCTTGAAATAATAGGTATCATATCTTCTGCTTTTTCATTGTTTACTATTGATAATTTCATTGGAACCATTATATTTGATACATCTTTTTTATCTTGTAAAACAGCATTAGCTATTGATGCCGTAGTTTGTCCACCATTTATTATTTGTAAATCTTTTAGTTTAGTTATAAATAATCCATTTCCATTAGACTCACTTTCAATACCTATAGCTGTAGCTGCTATTCCATTATTATATGCAAAAAACATATCGGGTTCATTAAGTATAGTTGCTCTTATTTGCTTATTAACCTTTCCCCTTATGCTTAAGAATGATCTTACATTTCCTTCTAATAATCTTGATCCATGCTCTATATATAAATTTGCTAAAACATCTCCAGGTATTACAGTAAGATACGATTTATAATTTTCAACTTTACAGTCAGTAGCCAATATACAAGGTAATCCTTGTTTTGTTATTTGTGTAAAATCTATCTCTATACTTTCTCTTGTCATATTCGACTGAGCTATATTATATAATCTACCTATATCCCATACATTTACTTCTACTGGTATTCCATTTATATCCTCTTTTTTAATTGATTTTATACTATTACTTATAACCCTATCTGAAATTATATATATCCTAAATTTCATAATATCTTTTATCTGACTTTGAATTAGTTCGGCTACACCATATCCATTACTACTTTCTTCACAGTTTTTGCATATATATCCACTTATAGCATGTTCTATGAAAGCTTTTAATTTAGAATGTAACTTATTTATTTGAATATTTGTTATAGTAGTCATCTCATCTAAATAACTAAAGTCACTTATTAATAATATACAACTTTTGTCTACCTTATCAAAACTATATCCATCAATTTGTATTTGTTTTTTCCTAGCACCAACCATCTCAAAGTATGACTCTTCAAAATCATCAAATTCTTCTGCTTCTATTAAACAGTCTGTGAAATATTTTATAAATTCACTTTGAATATCATTCATTTCAGATTCAGCTGATACTTTTATATCTTCAATTACCATTTCCCTAAACTGTTGTAATTTCATTTCTTCCCTCCCATATACTATAATTTTCTATAAAACTTAACTCTATATCATAGGATACTTTTACAATACCTTCTGGTAAGTTATTTTTATTTATCTTAGGAAAACTTCCCTCTACTAAATACATCTTTGTATTTATATGTTTATATATATAATTGTCATATATAGTATCTGGATAATAACCTATTTCATTTAGTTTATATCTTAATTGTAATCTTAAATCAAAGTCATCTATATAATTTTCTAATTCATCAACGTATTTATTTATACTTATATAGTTTTCTATACTATTAGTACTTTTATCAAGTACTACCAGTATTAATTTCCCTTCATATATAGAATCTAGTTGCTCTACTGAACTTATTTTTACAGTTAAAGATCCAGAAGCTAATGATTTCACCTCATACCATGTTTCATCTATTTCAAAATCTTTATGTGCTTTGCTAGGTCCCATCCATGATTCAATCGCCTTTTTCTCACCATAATTAGGTATCATATATTCTTTTAGAAATATTAATTCTCCTAATAACCCTTTAATCTCCATTTCACCTAGTAATCCTTGAATAGATTTTTTAAACATACGTCTCCAACTATTCCATCTATTTATTACAAACTTAATAGATATACTCTCATCCATACCTCTTGAGCTTTCTATTATATCGTTGCATAGCCTTAAAAATAATTGGTACATTGATTTATCTAACAAACTAAATGATATTACTATTTTACTATCTACTCTTTTATGTACATTAACTTCAATATATTTAGAAGATTCTATATTTAATATCTCCCCATATTCTATTAATATCATCGTAGGTTTATTGTTGTTATATCCTATAAATATATCTAAGTTGTGGTTTTCATCGATTCGCTTATATGTTCCATTTTCTTTTCCATCTTCAAACTTAATACTTAAATTATTCATAACTATTCGTCATCCCCTATATCATATAAATCATCATTATTTAGTATTTGATGAATTCTATTGGTAGTATATCTAATATATTTAGTTTCATGATTACTAAGTTCAGGTATACCTATACTAAATCCTACAAGTGGAATATCTTGATCTCTAAATTTCTCTTTTATTTCATTGGCTACATCTAAATTAGATTTTTTACAGTCTTTTAAGTCAACCATATAGATTACAAGTAATGGATTTCTATTTATAGATCTAAAGTAATATTTTTGAGGTATATTAGGTTTTTTTTCTCCTCTATATAGCTCATACATATTTTTAACTTTACTTATTTCATTTTTTTCTAATCCTAATTCCCCATTAGAACTAGATCCTATTCTATTTTTCGATCCACTCATTTTTAGTATTTTATTTCCATTCTCTAAAGAGAATGATCTTTCTATTAATGGAATAGAATTTTCTTCATCTATTTTGAATTTTCTATCTGAGTTTCCAGATGCAAAAGCTATATCCCATTTTTCTAGCTCTTGTCCATTATATTTTTCTAAAAATGAAACTATAGAAGTAGTATCAAAAAGTACATTTGATACAGATATATCTACAGTATTAAGTAAATCTACTATATGACTTTTTTGTACATTTTTATAGCAAATATTATTTTTATTTTGCTTAACAGGTACTATTCCTTCTTTCTTTATTACATCGATTAATTTATATACAATGTTTCTATTAATAACATTTTTATTTATATCTGAGTATAAACTTGGGGTTTCTACAACTTCTCCACTTAAACTCACACTAATTTCTTGTGATGAAGCTGTTCTCATTTTATTTCTAGCTGTTACTAATAGTGTATTTATATCAGATCTTACTCTCAATCCAAAATCTTTTGGTGTAAGTTCTGAGCTTTCATATTTTTTTATCTCTAATCTAAGTTCATCTGTAGCTTCACTTATGTGTGAATACCACTCTATACTTTCTTCTGTCATCCATATCTTACATAAATCTTCATAATTTTTTCTATAACCAAACCAACGCCCCATTTGCATTAATGTATCATACATTTTAGAGTTTCTATATAAATAACTAACTATTAATCCTTCAAGTGTAAGACCTCTAGATAAACTTAGTCCTCCAATTGCTATAACTCTTAAACCTACACTGCTATGTTCTTCATAGTTTAGTTTGTTTTGACTTCTTTGGTTTACAATAGCCGTAGTAACTGGTGCTATAGATTTATGAAGAGAATTTTGTATTTCATCCCAAGTAAACTCTGTATCTGCATAGTGTTTATTATATGAATCATATAAATATGCTATATATTTATCTTTAAGAGCCTCATTTCTATCTAATTTACTATATACCTTTACCGATTCTTGTATTTCTTTTAAATATGATAATACTAATGTACTAATTTGCTCTTGTATACTTGTAAATCTACTTACATTTATAAGCATAGATCTATGTGTATTTATATCTCCTCTTAAATCCCTAACTACATTAGCTATTAGAAATGTACATACTGCCTCTTTTAAGTCCTTAGGAATATAATCTACGTAGTAATCACTTTTATGAGTTAACGGAAGACATTCACTTATATCTTCTTCATCTATATTTACTAACATGTTTTGATGTTCTCCCTCTGAACTGAAAATATCTCTTGCTCCTATATAATTAGACGGGGCATTAAGAGAGTATATATAATCTTTTGGGAATAAATCTTCTTTTAACATAGAATCATCATTATCTGGATCTATAAATATATTAGCAAAAGGTGTAGCTGTAAATCCTACATAACTAGATTTACTAAATAAATTTAATAAATCCCTTATCTCTTTATTTATAGATGTAGGACTTCTATCTTCTGGATTAGTATTTATAGATGCATTGTCCGATTCATCATCTACTAATAATAATGATTGATTTATAGTTTCTTCATCATTTTGATTGAACGTTCTTAACCATTTATTTAAATTCCTTAAACTAGCTACATTTTTTTTCATAACAAATATTATGGGTTGATTAATTGTGTTTAAATCAAATATTAAACTTCTTGCAGTTTGTATTTTAAAATCATTTATCGTAGATGTTAGTACCATTGGATATATACTTGGATCAAAATTACCAACTCCAATTAAGCTCTTATCATTATGTTTTATCATAGCTGCACTATCTCTACCCACAAATCCCTCATCTATTCTTAGTTGAGTTTGCTTTCTTAATTTTTCTATAGTTCCTGTAAGTAATACTATAGCTTTATATCCTGCATCTGCTGCTTTACATATTAATCCCGTGTAATTAGATGTCTTTCCTGATTGAACATCTCCTACAATAAGTCCTCTTCGTTGGAAATCTCCATCTATATTTGGATTACCTAAAAGATCTGTTAATGTATCTAACATGTCATCCATAGTATTTACTACATTAGGTGCAAAATTTTGTTGTTGTATTAAATACTTTTTATATCTCTCCCAGTATTTCATATCTAATTCTGATTTCTTATTTAAGAACCACTTTTCATATTTATAATCACCTTGTAGTAATGTACCTAACTCTATTTTTATAGATCTCTCTGACATAACCCTATTTCTAACTTGATTTACCTCTTCATCACTAATTTGACCGGTCATTCTAATCATAGTTTTTAAATTTTCGATTATAGAATCTATAGCTTCTTCTGTGTCTATATTATTAGTTACGATTGTAGTTATCAATAAATTATATAACAAATCTTTACTATTATGCATTTGCTAAAACCCCCTCTTCATCTCTCATTTCATTTAATATTTTCACTAGATTGAAATCTTTACAGTAAGGCTCTGTTTTTATAAATACATCTATAATAGACTTGGTGTCTAAACTTACACTTCTTGCATAATCTAGTTGAGTTTCTATTTCTTTTAATAATTCCGATGTATTTCTATCATCGCTTAGTTCATTCACATCGCCTTTACTAACATCTAAGTAGATACTATTTACAGGGAAATTTTTCTCTAAATTTTCAATTAATCTATCCAGTAGTTTTAATTGATCATCATTTAATGTTTGTTCTAACATCTTTATATGAGGTATATCTTTATTTATTTTATACTCATATCCATCTCTAGACTTTATTCTCTCCCAAACATAGCTGATATCTGTATTACTAGTAGTTTTACGACCTCTATATGAATATACATTTTCACTTGATATAGCTGCATTTTCTGCTGCATTATATAGTTTTTGTTTTATCTTATCTGGAAGACTTGCAGAACTTTTTTTAATATCAATATTCCACATATAGTCTAATGAATTAGGTATATCAACCATAACTCTAGCTAATTTACTTAGTTCATTTTTTCGCTCTAATCTAAACCAAGTTCCCCATATTATTAATCTTTTATTTCTATATACATAAAATCCTTGCTCATTTTTAAACTGTTCTTTACTTCCTACTTTTTTTATATCACTAGTTTTTAAATATTTTGCATGTGGTAGTATATATGGTTTAACAAATACAGTAGATTCATCTATATTAAAACTTTGCGTTCTCTTTAGTTGAGTTCTCTTGTGTGTTGTTAAAAATGGATCTCTTTGTTCTATTTTTTCATTATTTACATATATATTTAAGCCATCATCTAGATATCTATGAAAAACTAATGATAAGTGATCTATAGTAACATCCATATGTTTTTTTAATGTATTTTCTAGATTAGATGTTGATACTTCCACTCTGTCAAACTTTTGTAAAAGTATATATGTTCCTGTATCTACAACATCCAGTAAATCTATCTTAGGAAATTCTTGTATTTCATTTTCACTATATCCTATTACACTCCATGATCCATTTTCTATAACATAATCTAAATCCCATGAGTATGCGGATATTTTTTTATTTTTCTTACTTACTACTACTAATTTACGACATTGCGATAATGATGCTGATTTTAGCCCTAGCCCAAATCTACCTAAGTCATTCTCATTTCTCGTTTCTAATGGGTTCTTACTTCCATATCTCATAGCTTCTTCAATTTCATACTCATCCATTCCATGCCCATCATCAAATATTATTAAATATGGGTCTTCAACTGGATTCATAAATATCTGTATATGTTTTGAATTGGCACTTATACTATTATCTATTAAGTCTGCTATAGCTGATTCAAATGAATATCCTAAAGATCTCATTGATTCTATTAATGCTGGAGCAAACGGAATACTTTCTTTACTAAACATAGTAAACTCTCCTTTTATACTCTTAACATCTATAATACTGTATTTTTTTATCATTTTGTGGGTATATTATAATTATACATTTTTCATATGTCGAAACTTGTCTTTTTTTGCACAATCTGTGTATTCCCTATTTTTTTAGTTTATATGATATATTTTTTCAAATAAATTTAACGTATTTATATTCCTAATATATATTACAATAAAAAAACTAAAGGGTGCCTTTAATACTTAACTCCACACTTATTTACTAGTATCATATTTATACATCACAATTAGAGCATCCCAAATTGGCATACCCTCTAAAACTATTATTTACTAACTTATTTTACTTCACCTTATAAATTATAGTCCATACCTTCTTACCATTTTAAAACCTTTTCAGGTATTTGTTGTATTATTTTCACAATAAATTCAAGTACTAACATTAATACGCAAGTACATTTATTATCTTAATCTTTATACCTAAATACCACTGTTTCACCATCATAAAATTTAATTTTATATTCAACCATAGCTACTATTAGCAGGTACATAGCTATATTTTTAATTGACTGTATGTTAAGTGCCATATGACATGCAAACTATAGATTGTTAGTTCCTATATCTATAGTTTTTATATTCGTCCAAGTTGGATTAATTTCCCCTCTATTTCTTACAACTTTTTCAATAGCTATATCTCTAGCTCCACTTATATATAAACTTTCTTTGATAAAAATGCTCCCCTCTGATATATTAATGCAATTGGATTTCCTGAATATTACCATATATAATGTTCATATCTATAATAAATTTTTCAAACACTACATTGTCATACATTCCCCATCATATGCTAACATTTCCTAAACAATAAATTCTAGGAGGTACACATATGAAATGGTATTTAGACTTCGGTCATGGAGGCAAAGATCCTGGGGCATTAGGATCTAAAAACACAAAAGAAAGCAACACAGTACTAAAAATAGGCATGCTAATCAAAACAAACCTTGAAAAACACTCAGAAAAAGTAATAACAACTCGTGAATCAGACTCATTTTACTCCTTAGAACACAGAACCAACAAAGCAAACAAAGAATCCTGCGACTACTTTATCAGCATCCACATGAACTCATCTACCAACAAAACTGCAAAAGGAACAGAGACCTGGGTATACGACTCAAAAAGCAAAATATATAACCTAGCTCAAAACTTATGCTCTAATTTATCTACTAATATTAAAACATCCAATCGTGGTGTAAAAGAATCTAAAAAATTCTCCGTACTTAAAAACAGTAAAATGCCAGCACTACTTATAGAAATAGACTTTATATCAAACCCAGAAGTAGAAAGCTTATGTGCTAATGAATCTTATATAAAAAACGTAGCTGATACAATATCTTCCACACTACTTTCATATATAGGCAAGGACATTGTATTAGATGATTCCAAATTTTATAAAGTATGTATAGGTGCTTTTAAAAATAAAAACAACGCTATTAGTGTTAAAAATGAAGCTATTTCAAAAGGTTTTAAAGACACCTATATAATATAACCCCACCTCGGGAAACACGACCCCCTGTTTCAAATGTTTTTTTCAAATACTTTCTTTGAAGACTCAAACCCCTTCCCTCTATAATTATCTTAACAATACAAAAGGAGGTGAAACACATGGCTGTTAGTGAAACTAAAAATCCATCTGCTTTAAAAATAAAGCTAGATTGTGGACTTAACGATAATGGTAAAACTATTGTAAAATCTAGAACTTATTCTAACTTAAAACCTACTGCATCTACTCAAGATACACTAGATGTTGCAAAAGCTCTTATATCGTTACAAGTTAATGATGAACTTGAGATAAATAAGCAAGATAATACTATCTTGAATTAGTTATCTAATAAATTTATGTGAAAGGAGGTGTTTTTATGGAAACTACAAAGAAGTTAGTAATGTCTTTTAAGAATTCTTTAGGAAGATTTGTTTCTATATCGGTTGATGATCCTAGGGAAAATGTAACTGAGGCTGAGATAAAGGCTGTTATGAGTATGATAGTTGAGAAAAATATATTTGCTCCTAATGATGCTGATATAGTGGAAGCTGTTGAAGCTAAAATAGTTGTAACAGATACTACTGAATTTGATTTAGTTGTGTAGTAGTACA
>NZ_JBOFKN010000122.1:0-1332 GCF_051657365.1 Paraclostridium sp. | reverse complement strand
TTATTCCTTTATCTAATGATCCTAAAGCTGAAGCTATAAATATAACTGTTACAATAGTTATGATAACTATTTGACTTAATATACTATTGGGTATATTAAAAAGATAATTTAATCCACTATTTATCTGTAATGCTCCTAAACCTAAAGTAGTTGCAACACCAGTTATTGTAGCTAAAATTGCTATTATATCTATTGTATTTTTTAGTTTTTTTTCATAGGGTCTTCCTTTTAAAATAGGTGAAAAAAGAGAACTTAAAAGACCTTTTTCTCCTTTTCTAAATTGAAAATATGCCATTGCCAATGCTAAAAAACTATAAATTGCCCAAGGATGAATACCCCAATGAAAAAATGATGTTTTAAAAGCAAAATCTATTGCTTCTTTAGTTCCACTTTCCATTCCTCCTATTGGGTAAGCATAATGAGTCATCGGTTCAGCTACTCCAAAGAATACTAATCCCACTCCCATTCCTGCAGAAAAAAGCATAGAAAACCAAGAAAGATTAGAGTATTCAGGTTTAGAATTATCTTTTCCAAGTTTAATATTCCCATAACTACTACAACATAGAAATAAACAAACTAACGCTATTACAAGCACAATGATTAAATATAAAAATCCAAAGTTTGTAATTATTGAATCAAGTAGATTTGTTGTTACTTTTTCAAAACTACTTTTGTCTAAAGCAATTATTGATAAAATGACAAAAATAATTAAAAATGTTATGTAAAATATTGTATTTTCTTTAGCAAGCACTTTTTCTAAAATTTTTGTTTTTTTATCAATGTTATCATAGTTTTTCATATTATTCCTCCTTTAGGTAATTAATTTTATCCATAAAAAAGACAAAATATAGTTGATAATAAAAATATAATATAAATAATATAATTTTCTAGAGAGTTGCTTAATTTATTTTTATTAAAATAAATTTTTCTTTTGTTTATGTTATCTTTTTTTGTGTAATTTAAATTTACAGAATTAAAAATTTTCATATTTATTTACCTCCTTTAAAATCAACTATGTTGTTAATATATTCAAATACTTATTTTAGATTCCTTTTTATGCTTTTTTTATTTTCTTATTGTAAGATTATAGGTTTTTATATTTTAAGAGAAAAAAATCACGGAATTAAAACCCGTGATTTTTTTATTATTTTTTAAACATCATCTCTCTTAATTCGTTTCCAACTATTTCAATTTTTTCCTCTTTACATCTATTTCTCATAGTTTTTAAAATTGGATATCCCGCTTGTCCTTCTAAAATAAAATCTTTAGCGAACCTTCCATTTCTAATATCCTCTAAAACCTCTTTCATATTCTCTCTACTCTCTTTTGTAA
>NZ_JBOFKN010000121.1:0-6516 GCF_051657365.1 Paraclostridium sp. | reverse complement strand
ATATTATCAATAGTTTAGACAAATTTCAACATTCAGTTAAATATACTTACTTAATATTATGATATGCCATATTAGTTTAAATACTATATATAAAATTTAGCATTTAAACTAATACTAACTAAAATTTAAATATAAGTAGATAATGAAAATATTAATATTTTTATAATTTTTTATTTTTTCAATATATTTACACTAATTAAATGATTTTCCCTCTGTAAAATCAAATAATTTATTACATTTAATCTATGTTAAAATAATTTCTATATTTAATAATATCTAAGTCATTATTGAATTTTCTTCCAATTATACATTCTGTATTTCTTATTTTTTCAAAATCTTCTTCATTTAAAATTCTTGGAAAATCTGGTCCGCTTTTCCAATCTATATATCTTAAAGCCATTTTATTATCATCATTTTCAATTTCATATTTATATATATTTTGTTTATATTTAGAATTCATTATTATAGTTTGAAAAAATACTTCGTCTCCGTAAATAGAGTTTTGAAAAGCTTTAAAATAGTGTTTATTATTTTCTATATATTCCATTATATATGAACATGCTTCTCCTGTTATTCCAAACCAATTACAACCTTTGTATAATTTAGGTAATATGTCGAAGTACTGGTTTTTTTTATTTAATCCCATCTTATCTCTAATTAATATACGTAACTTATCTAACTTATTTTTATCCTTTTTATAATACACTGAAGTATATTTATATTTAACTCTACTTTCTAACATTTCACTGCTAAATTTTTTTTCAACACCTATAAATTCTTTGCCTTTATTATTTTTCAAAAAAGTTTTAATATATTTATCACTTTTAACTGGTAGGCAATCTCCTGATACTAAAAATACATAATCATAATTTTCAGTATTTACCAATTTCAAAGTATTTATTGTAGCTTTAATCTGACTTACATCAGCCCAAGTAACATCAATTCTATCTTTTACGAACTTCACCTTTGTTTTATATTCAACAAAATCATCTATATCTGACTTTTTATCAACATGCATATAAATATCATTTTCATTTGAAAAAATTCTGATAAACTCTCTAAGTATCGGTGTATTTTTATGGCACTGTATACAATATGCTATTTTCATTATGCAAACTCCTTTTCTTTTTTAACTAATTCAAATTCACCAAAAGAATAAAAATGATTCTTACAAAATATAAGAATCATTTTTACATTTTATCAATTAAAAATAATTTATATCCTAACTAATTATATAAAATATTAAATTATCTTAATGTATTTATTTTTTTTTCTACTATAGATCTTATATTTATGCATTTACTTTTTATTTCTTCATGTGTATAACCACAAACACCTATATAAAACTTAAGCTTAGGCTCAGTTCCTGATGGTCTAGCTGCAATCCAAGATCCATCTTCTAATATAAACTTAAGAACATTAGATTTAGGTAATCCATCTATACCTTTATTATAATCTTTAGTTTCTACAACTTTAACTCCATCTACTTCTTCAAGTCCATTTATCCTAAAGTATTCCATTATTTCTCGTATTTTTTCAAGCCCTGATATACCACTTAGCGTAAGAGATATCAATTCTTCTTTAAAGTACCCAATTTCATCGTATAATTGAATAAGTCCTTCATATAAGCTCATACCTTTATCATAGTAATAAGCGGCCATATCAGAAATAAGCATTGCTGCAACAACTCCATCTTTATCTCTAGCATGAGTTCCTACAAGATATCCATAACTTTCTTCAAATCCCATAATAAAAGTTTTCTCATTTGTATTCTCAAATAAATTTATTTTATCTCCTATAAATTTAAATCCTGTTAACACATCTATACAATCCACTCCATATTTATTTGCTACTTTAGCTCCAAATTCTGAAGTAACGATAGTCTTTACTATAGTTGCATTTTTAGGAATTAATTTTTTTTCATCTAAGTTCATCAGTACATAATTAACCAATAGAGCCCCTATCTGATTCCCCGTTAACAGTTCATAATCTCCATCTTTAGTCTTTACAGCTAATCCAACTCTATCACAATCTGGATCTGTTGCTATTACTAAATCTGCGCCTTCTTCTTTAGCTAACTTAATCCCTCTAACTAAGGCCTTCTTATCTTCTGGATTTGGATAGTTTATACCCGCAAAATTAGGATCTGGATTTTCTTCTTCTTTAACTACTAAAACATTTTCAAATCCTACTTCCTTTAAAACCCTCTGTATTGGAATATTTCCTGTCCCACAAAGAGGTGTATAAACTATTTTAAACTCTTTACCTACTTTATTTACAACCTCTTTGCCTATAAATTGATTTTTAACAGCTTCTATAAATGCTGTATCTTGTTCTTTTCCTAACATAACAACTAAGTTTTTCTGATTTTCCTTTATAGTAGGTATCTTGCTATAATCCTGTATTTTCTCAACTTCTTCAGTTATTTTCTCAGCTATTTTTGGCATAACCTGAGCTCCATCTTCCCAATATACCTTATATCCATTATATTCAGGTGGATTATGGCTAGCAGTTATAACTACCCCTGCTATACAATTTAAACTTCTAACTGCAAATGAAAGTTCTGGAGTTGTTCTTAACCCATCAAATATATAAGCTTTTATACCACATGCAGCTAGAGTATTTGCAGTTTGTAGACAAAATTCTCTTGATTTATATCTACTATCATGAGCTATAACTACACCTCTTTGTTTCCCTTCTTCCCCTTCATTTTCTATAATATAATTAGCAAGCCCAAGTGTAGCTCTTGCTACTGTATAGTCATTTATTCTATTTGTTCCCGCTCCTATTATGCCTCTCAGCCCTGCAGTGCCGAACTCTAAGTTTTTATAGAATCTTTCTTTTATCTCATTTTCATCATTTTTTATAGCTATAAGTTCATTTCTTGTATTGTCATCAAAATATAAATTAGTAGTCCATTCATTATATAATTCTTTATATTCCATATTTATATCTCCTTCTATAATCTTTCTATCCCTTTTTTATGATATCTTATTATTTTACTATATATTGTTAATATTTTCTACAATTTCTGATTCCTTGTATCCTTTTTGAAACATTTGCAATTTAAAAAGCACTAGAAATAATCTAGTGCTTTATTTTCAAATAAATTGAGTAAATCTATAAGCGGAGTTCTGTATTAGATAATCATCTTTCTAGGCTTATTGTCACCAATAAGCTCAAGCGGCCTACCAACCGGAGAGTACGAGCAATACTCTTTTCATCCTAACTTGGCCTTGCTCCAGATGGGGTTTACACAGCCGACTAGTCACCTAGCCGCTGGTGAGCTCTTACCTCACCTTTTCATCCTTACCATAAATGGCGGTTATTTTCTGTTGCACTTTCCTTAAGATCACTCTCACTAGGCGTTACCTAGCATCCTGCTCTATGGAGCTCCGACTTTCCTCGTGCAGCTGATGCTACCCGCGATTATCTGACTTACTCAATATTAATTTTTAATTGTGTAAATATATTATCATAATATATTTATTATGTCAACTTTTTAATTTTTATATCCATTTGGATTCGAACTTTGCCATCTCCAAGAATCTTCACACATTTCATCTAATTTATATTGTGCTTCCCATCCTAGTTCAGCTTTAGCTTTATCTGCATTTGCATAACACATAGCAATATCTCCAGGTCTTCTTCCTACTATCTTGTATGCAACTTCTTTTTCACTAGCTTTACTAAAAGCTTTAACCATTTCTAAAACACTATATCCATTTCCAGTACCTAAATTATATGTTACTAATCCTGGGTTTGTATCTAATTTTTCTAATGCTTTAACATGACCTGTAGATAAATCTACAACATGTATATAATCTCTTACACCCGTTCCATCAGGAGTATTATAATTATCGCCAAATACACTTAATTCTTTTAATTGACCTATAGCTACTTTAGTTATATACGGCATTAAGTTATTAGGAATTCCATTTGGCTCTTCTCCAATTCTTCCACTCTTATGAGCTCCTACTGGATTAAAGTATCTTAAAATTGCTACGTTTAAAGATTTATCCGCTTTACATATATCCCTTAACATATTTTCTATCATAAGCTTAGTTTGTCCATATGGGTTAGTTGCTGATAATGGGAAATCTTCTGTTATTGGGCATGTATGAGGATCTCCATAAACAGTTGCTGATGAACTAAATACAAAGTTCTTAGTATTATATTTTCTCATAGTTTCAAGTAATACTAAAGTATTTACTAAGTTATTAGAATAGTACTCTAATGGCTTTTCTACAGACTCTCCAACTGCTTTTGATGCTGCAAAATGTATAACCGAATCTATTTGATTTTCTTTAAAAACAACTTCTAATTTTTCTCTATCTTGAACATCTAGTTCATAAAATTTAGGTCTAACTCCTGTTAGTTCTTCTATTCTATCAAGAACTATTATATTACTATTTGATAAATTATCCACTATAACTACATCTCTACCAGCTGCTATAAGTTCTATAGTTGTATGACTACCTATATATCCAACTCCACCTGTCACTAAAACTGACATAAAATCGCCTCTTTTCATTATTTTTATTTCAATATATATTATCTAGCTATTTTGTTATCTTTTACAATATTACTCATGTATTCCATTAATCCATCTTTTAAGTTATCTCTTTTTAATGCGAAATCTATAGTTGCCTCTAAAAATCCTAATTTATCTCCAACATCATATCTTCTTCCTTCGAAGTTATATGCATATATAGCCTCATGCTGAGCTAAAGTTTTTAATGCATCTGTAAGTTGTATTTCTCCACCTTTTCCTGGCTCTTGATTTTCTAATATATCAAATATAGCAGGAGTTATTATATATCTACCTAATATAGCTATATTTGATGGTGCTTCTTCAATATTTGGCTTTTCAACCATATCTTTAACTTTATACACTCTATTTTCTATAAATTTACAATCTAAAATTCCATATTTGTCAGTATTTTCTTTTTCTACTTCTTGAACACCTAATACACTTGTCTTATACTCATCATAAGCATCTATTAATTGTTTAAGACATGGTTTTTCAGAGTCAACTATATCATCTCCTAAAAGAACTGCAAACGGCTCATCACCTATAAAGCTCTTTGCACAATGAATAGCATGTCCTAGTCCCTTAGGTTCTTTTTGTCTAATATAATGTATATTTACCATATTAGATATCTCTTGAACCATTTCTAACATTTCTTTTTTACCTTTATGTTCTAATTCGAGTTCTAATTCTACAGATTTGTCAAAATGATCCTCTATAGATTTTTTATTTCTTCCTGTTATTATAAGTATTTCTTCTATACCCGAGTTTATAGCTTCCTCTATTATATATTGTAGCGTTGGTTTATCAACTATAGGAAGCATCTCCTTTGGCTGAGACTTAGTAGCTGGTAAAAATCTAGTACCTAAACCAGCAGCTGGTATTATAGCTTTTTTAACAGTTTTCTTCATTTGAGTACCTCTTTCTTATTGATTTATATAAACTAATATCTGAATTTACTTATTTTATGTAACTATAATATTCTACATCATTTTAACATTTTTGTCTGTCAGTTTTTGTCGAACAATTACAAATACTATTTATATATATAATATTCCATATTTATATATATTTATATAAACTATATATAAAGGAGGTTTTTTATTTTGAAAAAAATTTTTAAAACTATTATAAATATAGTCTTAATAGCTATACTTATATACAGCGGTTATAATATCTACGATAAACTTAATCAATATAAAAAAGCTGATAAAACATATACAGAAGCACGTGCAGAAAAAAAGGAAACATTAAAAAATAAAAATCCAGATTTTAAATTTTGGTTAAAAGTAGATAATACAAATATAGATTATCCCGTAGTTCAGTCAAACGATAATAAATACTATCTTAATAAAGATTTTTATAATCAAGATAGCAGCTCTGGTTCAATATTTATGGATTATAGAGATAATCCAAATTCTCAAAATACAATATTATACGGTCACAATATGAGAAATAAAACTATGTTTAATAACTTATTAAAATTTAAGGATGCAGATTTTTTTAATCAAAATAATAAAATACGAATTATAAAAAATAATAAAGAATATATATATGAAGTATTTTCTGCTTATACCATAGATGCAGGATACGATTACTTAATCCCCAATTTTTCTAATCCTGAATCATTTAAAAAATACATAAAAGATATAAGAGAAAAATCATTGTTCAAATCCAATTTGGACGTAAACACTAAAGACAAGCTTATAACATTATCAACTTGTAGCTATGAATTTGACGATGCAAGAACAGTAGTGCATGGAAAGCTTATAAATAATTAAGCATATAAAAATAAGATATGAGTGTCTCATATCTTATTTTTATATGCTTAATTATTTATCTATTATTTTTTATTTCATACTATACCGCATAATATTTTATTGATTTTACAGAACTAGGTGATTAGTTATATTTGCAGTGCAGAAGTCATTTAAAACATCTTCTCAGTTTTATGACTCCAAACGCAAATATAACTAATCACCGCC
>NZ_JBOFKN010000120.1:0-11776 GCF_051657365.1 Paraclostridium sp. | reverse complement strand
ACCCTACTATAAGTATTTAGATTATGATAAAGATAATATTAATAAGTTTATTAATGGTACAAGTAATACAATTTTCAATTAAAGAAATATTTAAGATAGAATTAGATAAAAATAAGTTGGTAAAAATTATATATATAATAGTCCCTACATTGGTATTTGTGTTATACGTGAAACTAGGTTTTAATGAGGAGTTTTTAAGATATTCCATTTTAATATGTTTTTTATTAGTGATATCTATAATAGACTATTATACAATGTATATATACGATATAACTATAATTAGTGGTATAATAATTCAAGGATTTATATTATTAACAACAAAGGATATTATAATAAATCATATATTAGGACTAATATTTGGATTTATTATTCCATATATAATGGTTAAACTAACAAAAGGTGTAGGCTCGGGAGATATAGGAGTCTATGCTTTGTGTTGTTTTTGCATAGGTATAGAAAAATGTATATACATGATACCTATATCTTTTATGATAGGAGGCGTATATGGTGTTTATTTGATAGTTTCAAGAAAGAAATCAAAGAACTCATATATGCCATTTGCACCTTGTATATTTTTAGCAACATTATTTGTGATATTATCACAACAAAGCTTTATAGTTTAATATATAAAGTTATTAAAATAAAAAGATGATAAAATACTGATTAGTATAAAGGAGGAATGAAAATGTACGTAATAGTAGGGTTAGGCAATCCAGGAAAACAATACGAGCATACAAGACATAACGTTGGATTTGATGTTATAGATATTTTAGCAAAGGAATATGGCATAAGCGTAACGAAAATAAAACATAAGGCACTTATAGGCGAAGGAAGAGTAGGAACTGAAAAGGTTATTTTAGTAAAACCACAAACTTATATGAACTTAAGTGGAGAAACCTTAATAGATATATATAATTACTATAAAGTCGATTCTAATAATATTGTTGTGATATATGATGACATAGATTTAGATGTTGGAAAAATAAGAATAAGAAAAAAAGGTAGTGGGGGAACTCATAATGGAATGAGATCTATTTTAAAATGCCTAGGAACTAATGAATTTCCAAGAGTAAGAGTTGGAGTATCAAAGCCAAGACCAGGACAAGATCTGGCAGACTTTGTTTTATCAAGATTTAGAAAAGAAGAAGCAGATGATTTGCAAACTGGATTAGAAAAAGCAGCTAAATCTGTGGATTGTATGATAAGAGAAAATTTAGATTTAGCAATGAATAAATATAATGGATAGGTTATAGGGGGAGTTAGATATGAACGATATTTTTATATCTCCTTTGCAAAATTCTAAAGAATATAAAGATGTAATAAACAATATAGAAAATACTAAGGGTACATTACTTGTAAATGGGCTGTTACAATCTCAAAAGCCTAATATAGCGTACTCTATATTCAATGATTTGAAAAAACAAGTCCTATATGTTGCAAATACTGATTTAGAGGCTAAAAAAGTATACGAAGATTTATGTTTTTATATGAAAGATAAAGTTGATTATTTGAGTTCTCAAGATATATACTTTTATCATTTAGATGCAAAGGATAGAAATGACGAAGCGAGAAAATTAAAAGTACTATTAAAAATGTTGAGTAAAGAAAATACAATTATAGTTACAACTGTGGAGGCTATACTTGGAAAATATGTTCCTAAAGAAATTTTAAAGCAGAATATATTCACCTATAAAATAGGTGATGTAATGGATATAGACAAAATGTCTAAAAAACTAGTTAATTTAGGGTATGAAAGAGTATCTAAAATTGAAGGGTTTGGACAATTTAGTATTAGAGGTGGAATAATAGATGTATTCTCATTAGAATATGATACTCCTATTCGTATAGAGTTATTTGATGATGAAATAGAATCTATAAGAACTTTTGATGTATTTACACAAAAATCTATAAAAAAAATAAAAAAATGTACAATAACACCATCTAGAGAATTTATATATCCAGACAATATAGATGAATCTCTTGAAAGATTAAAAAGTGATATAAGTAAATCGGCAGATGATGATGTTTATAAAAATATTGATAACATATCTTCAAAAACATATTTTGAAGGTGCTGAAAACTATATAGATTATATGTATACAGATGAAAATAAAAGTATATTCACATATTTAAAAGATGATGCAATTATATTTGTTAATGATGTATCTAGGTTAAAGGAAAGATGTGAAAATTACATAAGTGAGTTCAAGGAAAATTATAAATTAAACCTAGAAAGAGGTTTAGCTTTAAAACAACAAGGAAATTTATTATATCACTACTCAGACTTAGAATATTTAGTTAACAATAAAAAACTAGTTTTAAATATGTTGTTAACTAAATCAATAAAAGATATTAGTATAAAATCCATAGTTAATTTTGAAAGCAGAGAGATACCTTCATTTAATGGTAAATTAGAGGTATTAGCAGAGGAATTAGAAAGATTAAAATATAATGGTCATAAAGTTGTTTTAGCAACAAATACTTATGATAGAGCGAAAAAATTGAATAAAGAATTATTAAACTTAGGGATAGAAGCTGTTTTATCTAGAAAAAGGGATATAGACATACATTCATCTCAGGTAGTAATAGTAGCAGGAAATATAACATCAGGATTCCAATATAAATCTATAAAATTTGATGTTATTACAGATAAAGAGATGATAGGTTCTAATAAAAGAGCTAAAACATCTAAACCTAAGAAGTTTAATAAAGGTCAAAAAATAGAAACGTTTTTAGATTTAAACGTTGGAGATTATGTAGTCCATGAAAATAGTGGAGTAGGCCGATATGTAGGAATAGATCAATTAAGTGTAAATGGTGTAAAAAAAGATTATATGAGAGTTGTTTACCACGGTGGCGATAATTTGTATGTACCTATTGATCAAATGGATAAAATACAAAAATTTATAGGTGCAGATGTTGAGAAAGTTAAATTAAATAAACTTGGAAGTAGCGAATGGTCAAAAGCTAAAGCTAAAGTAAAAAAAGAAATTGAAGATATGACTAAAGACTTAGTTGAACTATATGCTAAAAGAGAAAAAGTAAAAGGCTATAAATTTTCTAAAGACACACTATGGCAAAGTGAATTTGAGACATTATTCCCATATCAAGAAACAGATGATCAAATAAAATCTATAGAAGAAACTAAAAAAGACATGGAATCTACGAAAGTAATGGATAGACTTATTTGTGGAGATGTTGGATATGGAAAAACAGAAGTAGCCATAAGAGCTATATTTAAAGCCTGTATGGACCAAAAACAAGTAGCAGTGTTAGTTCCAACCACTATACTGGCTCAACAGCATTACAATACGTTTAAATCCAGATTTGAGAACTATCCAATAAGGGTAGAAGTTTTAAGTAGATTTAAAACTCCTAAAGAGCAAAAACAAATTATAGAAGATGCAAGAAAAGGATTAGTAGATGTAGTTATAGGGACACATAGAATAATATCTAAAGATATAGAACTTCCTAATTTAGGGTTGGTAGTTATAGATGAAGAGCAGAGATTTGGAGTTAAGCATAAAGAGTCTTTAAAGAAAATAAAATCTACAGTAGACGTATTGACTTTATCTGCAACACCTATACCAAGAACATTACATATGTCTTTAAGTGGAATAAGGGATATGAGTGTTATAGAAGAACCACCACAAGAAAGATACCCTGTTATAACTTATGTAGTTGAGGGTAAAGAAAGTATAATACAAGATGAAATTGAAAGAGAAATAGCTAGAGGTGGACAGGTATTTTTTGTATATAATAGAGTTGAAAGAATAGATGAAATGGCGAGTATGATACAAAAATTAGTACCAGATGCAAAAATAGCTGTAGCTCATGGTAGAATGACAGGCAAAGAATTAGAAAATATAATATTAGGATTCTTGAATAAGGATTATAATGTACTTGTGTGCACAACTATAATAGAAACTGGAATGGATATCTCAAATGCAAATACTATGATAGTATATGATGCAGATAAAATGGGATTAGCTCAACTTTATCAATTGAGAGGTAGAGTAGGAAGAAGTAATAGACAAGGGTATGCATATTTTATGTATGAAAAAGATAAGGTATTAAGTGAAATAGCAGAAAAAAGATTAAAGGCTATAAGAGAATTTACAGAATTTGGTTCGGGATTTAAAATAGCTATGAGAGATTTAGAGATAAGAGGAGCTGGAAATATATTAGGACCTCAACAACATGGTCATATGGCAGTTATTGGATATGATCTTTATGTAAAAATGTTAAATGATGCAATAAGAAAAGTAAAAGGTGAGATAGTACAAGAGGAAATAGATGTAGAAGTAGATTTACCTGTAAATGCATATATACCTGATACTTATATAGATGATGAGATTATAAAAATTGAAATGTATAAAAAAATTGCATCTATAGAAAATGAAGAAGATATGAAGGATATTAAAGAAGAACTAGAAGACAGATTCTCTGATATACCAAAATCTGTAACAGCACTTATATCTATAGCATATATAAAAACTTTATGCAAAAAAGTAGGTATAGAAAAAATTAGAATGTTAAAAGATGAAGTTATACTTCTTCCATTGACTAGATATAGAACTAAAGAAAAAAATGGATATAAAATAATAGATGAATTACAAAGTATACTCGAGCAAATGTGTATAAATAAAAAGTAAATAATTAACTAGAGAGGGTGTTTAAATGAAAAAAATATTATCGGTATTGATGATAGTTATGTTAGGTATTGGTATGACTGCATGTGGTACTCAAAAGCCTGTAGCAGTTGTAAATGGAGTGGAAATTTCTGCAGATGATTTTAAAAAGACAGTAGCAACTTATAAAGAATCTATTTCAAAAATGTATGGAAAAGAACTATGGGATCAAGAAGTTAAAGATGGTGTGAAATATAAAGATGAGATGAAGAAGGCTATTTTACAACAAATGGTACAGGAACAAGTTATTTACCAAGAAGCTAAAAAAGAAAAGTTAGAAGCTAAGACAACAGAAGTTGATAAGCAATTTAAACAATTAAAAGAGAGTATGAAGAAAGATAAGGAGTATGAAAAATTCTTAAAAGATAATGGAATAGATGATGAATTTTTAAAAGCTCAGTTAACTAAAGATATAACTATACAAAACTTTAAAAACAATTTTGATAAGAAAACTAAAGTAACAGATGAAGAAATGAAAAAATATTATGAAGAAAATAAAAAGAACTATGTAGATGATGAAGTTAAAGCATCTCATATATTAATATCAACAGTAGATCCAAAAACAAATAAGCCAGTTTCTGAAGAAAAGAAAAAAGAAGCTAAGAAAAAAGCTGAGGATGTATATGCTAAAGTTAAATCAGGAGAAGATTTTGCTAAACTAGCTAAAGAAAACTCAGATGATGGGTCTGCTGCAAATGGTGGAGACTTAGGATTCTTTTCTAAAGGTCAAATGGTTCCAGAATTTGAGAAAGCTGCCTTTTCAATGGACAAAGGAGAAGTATCTGATATAGTTGAAACACAATTTGGATATCACATAATAAAAGTTACTGATAAAAAACATAAAGAATATACTTTTGATGAAGTTAAAGATAATATAAAACAAAATTTATTATATGAAAAATATAAAGCTGAAGTTAAAAAATTAACTGATAAAGCTAAAATAGAAACTAATGAAAAAGAAGCTTTAAAGATTAATGTATAAAAAAAACCTATACCATTTGGAATGGTATAGGTTTTTTTGCATATTTTTCTTATCTCTGGTAAAAATAAACTCAAAGTTACTAATGGAGGTATCAATCTGATATGAGAGCTACAGGAATAGTTAGAAGAATAGATGACCTTGGTAGGGTTGTTATACCAAAAGAAATAAGAAAAACTTTAAGAATTAGAGAAGGTGATCCTTTAGAAATTTTCACAGCAAAAGATGGTGAAGTTATATTAAAAAAATATTCACCTATAGGAGAACTAAATGAATTTTCTCAAGAATATGCAGAAACATTAGGCGAAACATTAGGTCATGGAGTTGCAGTAACAGATTTAGATTCAATAATAGCTGTATCTAAACTACCTAAAAAAGATTTTAAAGAAAAAAGTATAAGTAAAGAGTTAGAAGAACTTATAGAAAATAGAATAAGCAACTTAGTTAAAGATAATAAATTAGTATCTTTATATAAAGATGATTCTATGGATTATAAGTCTCAAATAATAATGCCTATAATAAGTTCATCTGGAGACTGCATAGGTTCAATATGCTTAGTTTCAAAGAATGAATCAGGACTAAATGAAAGTGATGAAAAACTATTAAAAGTGGCATCTAACTTTTTAGGAAAACAAGTTCAATAATATAAAAAGACCTGTAATATTGCAGGTCTTTTTATATTGTTAAATTAATCTTGAAATGATAATTTTAAACAAAACTAAATAATGGTAATATTTTCATAACATTGAAAATATTACACTCTGTATGTTATATTTAAAGTCGAAATATGGCGAAATATGGAGGTGTGTTATGACTAACTGTAAAATTAAAAATTCATCAGATGTGAAAGCAACAGGAATAATTAGACGAATAGATGATCTTGGTAGAATTGTTATACCAAAAGAAATAAGAAAAACTTTAAGAATTAGAGAAGGAGATCCTTTAGAGATTTTCACGGCTAAAAATGGTGAAGTTATATTGAAAAAATATTCACTTATAGGTCAGCTTAGGGAGTTAGCGCAAGATTATGCAGAAACACTAGGAGAAACTTTGGGGCATGGGATTGTTATAACAGATTTAGATTCAATAATTGCTATTTCAAAACTATCGGAAAAAGAGTACAAAGGAAAACAAATAAGTACAGAATTAAAAAATATTATAATAAATAGAGCGAGTTGCTTTGAAAAAATAGTACCTTTATGCGAATGTGATTTAATGGACTATTCATCACAAATAGTAACTCCTATAATTAGTTGTAATGGAGATCTTATGGGATCTATATGTTTAGTTTCAAAAGGAAAAGCGTTATTAAATGAAAGTGATGAAAAATTATTAAAAGTAGCGGCTAAATTTTTAGGAAAGCAAGTTCAATAATATTTTAAAAGACCCATATTTATTTAGGGTCTTTTAAAGTTTGTATGGGAATATATTGAATCCATAATAGCATATATGTTATATTAGAATTTGTTATACACATAATATGGAGGGGATTTATGAATAACACTAGGGGAAGAGATTCATTCTTAAAAGGTGCCTTAATACTTGGATTGGCTGGTGTAATAGTCAAAATTATTGGTGCATTTTTTAGAATACCTCTTGGAAATTTGATTGGCGCAGAAGGTATGGGTTATTATCAAGCGGCATATCCTGTATATACTTTGTTTTTAACTTTAGCCACAGCAGGATTTCCAACGGCACTAGCTAAGTTGGTATCGGAAAAGAGAGCTATAGGAGATTATAGAGGTGCTCACAAGGTATTTAAGGTATCTTATACAGTGTTAGCATTGACAGGATTTATATCGTTTTGTGTATTTTTCTTTGGAGCAGACTTTATAGTAAATGACATAATGGAAAATCCAGGAGCAAAATATGCTATGTTAGCTATTTCACCAGCTCTTTTATTTGTGCCTGTTATGTCTTCATACAGAGGCTATTTCCAAGGGAGAAGAGAAATGACTCATATAGCTATTTCTCAGATAAGTGAACAACTTTTTAGAGTTATATTAGGTATAACTCTTGCATATCTGCTTATGAATACGCTTGGGCCAAATCCAGGACCAGAACAAGGAGCTGCAGGAGCAATAATGGGTGCTACTATAGGGGCAATAGCATCAATTATATATTTAATAATAGCTTATTTATTTAAGCGAAAAGTTATTAAAAGAGAAATTAAATCAAGTAAGAAATTTAAAGAAGAAAGTATCGCTAGAGTGTTAAAAAGGTTATTAGTTGTAGCTGTTCCTATAACTATAGGTGCATCGGTAATGCCATTAGTAAATATGATAGATAATGTTATTGTTATTAGAAGACTTATGGAAGCTGGATTTACTCAAATACAAGCGAACATAATGTTTGGTCAGTTAACAGGTATGGCTATGGCAATAATAAATTTACCGGCTGTTATAACAGTAGCTATGAGTATGAGTTTAGTACCGACTATATCTCAGGCTTATGCCGTAGGAAATAGAGTTAAAGTTATAAAAGAAACTAAAAGCGCAATAAAGATAACTTTAATGATTGTTTTACCGGCAGCATTTGGAATAGCATCACTGGCTCATCCTATAATGAAACTTTTGTATCCATCACAACCATCCATGGTTGGAACTATTTTATTAGTTCTTACTCCTTGTGTTGTATTTTTAGGTTTAATACAAAGTTTAAATGGTATACTTCAAGGAATGGGAAAACCAATGGTTCCAGTGATTTGTTTAGCGATAGGAATGATATTTAAAATTGGAATAAGTTATACTTTAACAGCTATTCCACAAATAAATGTTATAGGGTCTGCATTAGGAACTGTAATCGCTTATTTTGTAGCAGCGACACTTGAACTAATATACATAAAAAAGGCTATGAAGATGAATTTATCTAAAAAACAAATCTTTATAAAGCCGTTGATAATAGTGACTACTATGTTTATAGCAGTTAAATTAAGTTTTGGATTGATAATAGGAATATTAGGTAATACTTTATCCACTATAATAGCCATAGCAATTGGAGCTATTGTTTATGTAGTTGCTACCTTTACATTAGGTGGTATAAAGAAAGAAGAATTATTAAATATGCCTAAAGGAGATAAAGTATATAAAGTTCTTAGAAAGTTAAAACTTATGAAGTAATATATACATATAAATGTAAAATAAAGGGAATGATTATATATAATTTTCCTTTATTTTACATTTTCTTAAAAAGGAGCTTTTATATGGGAAAAATAACTATAGTAGGTCTTGGACCGGGAGAATATTCTTTAATAAGTCAAGGAGCTTTAGAATCTTTAAAAAGTAGTGACAGGATATTCTTAAGAACAGAAAAACATCCTATAATGGATATATTGAAAAATGAAATAAAATATACGTCTTTAGATTATTTTTATGGAGAAGATGAAGACTTTGATAATGTTTATAATAAAATTGCTAATTTTATTATTGAAGAATCAAAAAATGGAAATCTGGTATATGTAGTTCCAGGGCATCCTAGAGTTGCAGAAAAGACTGTGAGTATAATTAGTGGCATTGCTAATAAAAAAGGCATAGAAACGGAAATAATAGCTTCTATGAGCTTTGTAGATGCTATGTTTAACTATTTAGAAGTAGATCCATCTGAAGGATTTAAATTAGTTGACGCATTTGAAATTAAAGATAGCTATATAGATACAAGTACAAGTATGATAATTACTCAAATTTATGATAGATTTATAGCTTCTAATGTTAAACTTTCTTTAATGGAATACTATGATGATGAGCAAGAAATATGTATAGTAAAAGCAGCAGGTGTTAAAGATCTAGAGAGTAAAAAATACGTTAAATTATATGAATTAGACAGAAATGAAAATGATTTTGATTATTTAACTAGTTTATATATACCAAAATCTGAAAAAACTATGTATAATACAGTAAAAGACTTAGAAAATATAGTTGAACAATTAAGAGGCGAAAATGGATGTGAGTGGGATAAAAAACAAACACATGAATCGCTAAAAGGTCATATTATAGAAGAAGCATATGAATTAGTACAAGCTATTGATAATGATGATATTGATGAAATGATAGAGGAATTAGGAGATATACTTCTTCATGTTGTTTTCCATTCTCAAATAGGAAAAGAAGAAGGATATTTCGATTTAAGAGAAGTAATAAATACTATATGTGAAAAATTAATATATAGACATCCTCATGTATTTAAAAATGAATCAATAGATATGAATACATATGACAAAACTTGGGAAGATTTAAAAAAGAAAGAAAAAGGCGAATCTACAATAACTGAAGGTTTAAAAAGAATACCAACTAGTTTACCTGCTCTAACAAAGGCTAAAAAAGTGCAATATAAGGCATCTTTAGTAGGGTTTGATTGGGATAATATAGATGACGTATTTAAAAAAATTGTAGAAGAATATAAAGAATTACTTGACGAACACAAACAAGGAAATATAAAATACATAAAGGAAGAACTAGGAGATTTACTATTCTCTATAGTTAACCTTACTAGATTTTTAGATATAAATCCAGAAGAAGCATTAAACTTATCTACTGAAAAATTCATAAATAGATTTGAGTTTATAGAAAATAGTGCTATAAGTTTAAATCAGAATTTAGAAGATATGACCTTAAGAGAAATGGACGATTTATGGAATAAATCTAAAAATAATCAGTAAATAAAAGGTATTTTGTTAAAAACCTAGAATTTTATCTAATATCTAGTATAAAATTCTATAATATAAACTTTTAGGAGGTAAGAACCGTGAATAAAGCTGAATTAGTATCAAAAATGGCAGAAAAGAGTGAATTAACAAAGAAAGAAGCAGAGGCAGCATTAAATGCTTTTATGAAATCTGTAGAAGAAGCATTAGTAGAAGGTGAAAAAGTTCAATTAGTAGGATTTGGAACTTTTGAAACTAGAGAAAGAGCAGCAAGACAAGGAAGAAACCCAAGAAACCCAGAAGAAGTTATAGATATACCAGCTTCTAAAGCTCCAGTTTTCAAAGCTGGAAAAGGATTAAAAGATATAATAAATGGATAATTTTATTTATATTTAAAAGTGTGGATATTCCACACTTTTTGTGTATAAGGAGGATTAAATATGAGACTAGATAAATTTCTAAAGGTTTCAAGAATAATAAAAAGAAGAACCGTTGCTAAGGAAGCTTGTGATAAAGGTATAGTAACTATAAATGGAAAAGCTGCTAAGTCTTCATCAGAAGTTAACATAGGTGATATACTTGAAATTCAATTTGGTGAGAAATTAATGAAGTTTGAGATAAAAGAAATAAAAGAGCATGTACTAAAAAATGATGCAAAAGAAATGTTTGAGATAATAGAATAAATTCCAAATGTCCTTCGTATATTTATATTAGGTTATTATAAACGTTGAATATGGAGGGATATTATGGAACATAGTATAGGCTTAAAAGATAGATCTAGTTTAACTATTTCTGGAGTAGAGCACATATACTCTTTCAATGATAAAAAAGTAGAAATACGAACTACATGTGGAGATATGATTGTAGATGGAGAAAATTTAGACATGAGTAAGCTCAGTATAGACGAAAAGGTTATCACTGTAACGGGAACTATAAATGGAATAGTTTATAGTAAAGCTAAAGAACCGCAAGAAAGTTTTTTTAAGAAGTTATTTAAATAATGATGCCGTTTACACAAGATCTTGGAGTTTTTTTTGCAACAGCATATGGTGGTATCATTATTGGTATATTATTTGATCTATATAGAGCTTTTAAGCAAAACTTTAATGTAGTAAAAATTTTCTCGTTATTTTACGATGTGATATTTTGGATGTTTGTTACAGGACTTATTTTTATAACAGTTAATGTTATAGAGTCTTTTGATCTTAGGTATTATCATTTTATTGCACTATTTATAGGATTTATTATTTATTACAACACAGTAAGTAAATTCATATTAAAAATTTTAAACAAATTAATTGGATTCATTATAAATACGATAAAACAAATTTTAGTATATATAGGCAAGATTTCGGTTAATTTGTATTACGTTATAATCTACTCAATACATTTATTATTTGATACTATATTTTATATACCTAATTTACTAGTGAAAATTTTAAAAACTTTTAAAATTAAATCACGTAA
>NZ_JBOFKN010000119.1:0-2592 GCF_051657365.1 Paraclostridium sp. | reverse complement strand
ACATTGCGCGCAAAGCCATAAAACTCGCTAAGTAAGAGGTTTACGCACTTCATTGCAAATCCTATTGAAGATCGAAAATAGCTCCCCATTTTCAAAGCAAATAAAATTCGTACCGTACTCCACATCGCCATATAATTCAGACTTATGCTCTGTTGTGCGCAATGGATTGCTCACCTATCAGTATATACATCCAGCGAAGCAACTATTACCAGCTCATATATCCATTACGAGCAACTTATTGCTCAACATTGAAGCAACACCCGCAATTTTTACGCTAACACATTAATAATAAAGGACTTATAAGAATGGCTCGTAAATTGCTTGAGGCATTTGAGTACTGATTATGCAGGTACTGTCTTCACCTTAAGATTTATGACTGAAAATTCACACATTCAGCCAAGAGCTTTAGCAAGATGACAAATTCAGTCAGTACTTCTGGTTCAGCGCAATATGCAGATATCCAGCTAAATCGCGCGACCTGTATTTCGAGCCATCATAACTATGATGGCGATGAGAGATTACTTTTCATTCGATCACACTAATTTGGTTGAAGGATACCAATTATGAAGCGAATTCTACTCTTAGGGGCAGCATTGATCCCATGGAGCAGCTTTGCCGCCCAAGGATTGTCAGAACACGCAGGTAATGCAGCATCGGCTGGAGGAGTAGCGGTAGTCGCGAGTGGCTATTCAGCGCTAGAAGGCACAGCGGCATCTGGACAATTAGCAAGTGGAGTTGCCGCAGTCCCCCTTAAAGGCATAGGAGCTGTCGGTTCTGTAGCCGAAAAAGCAGGCAATAAATTACTTGGAAAAACAAATGAACCACTCCCTATTTCAGAAGAAGCCGTTACCGCAGGGCCACCACCAAAAACTGAATAAGGCTCTCACCATGTCAATGAATAAAGCAGCACTCATATTATCTGCGACTCTTTCATGCTCTGCTTACGCTGGCGGATTTTCAGATCGTGGCGATGCTCAAGTAGGCAAAAACTTCTCTACCGAAGAGCTCATCACATTTTCAAAGAAAATAGAGCGATCACTCGCAGCAAAAGGAGCCCGTGTGGCCATTGTGTCACGTATAGGCCGTCCAGAGAAAGAATTACCTCCTAACGTACACTACACACATGTTGCATTCTGGGTCTACTCCAAAATCAAGACATCTGATGGCCGAGAGATTCCGGGATATCAAGTCTATAACCTTTACCAGCGAGCAGGAGCTATTGATACCAGTGATTTGGTTAATGATTATCCTCCAGATTTTTTTGCGGGTGTGGATTCACTAAAAGCAGGGATCATTATTCCAAAACCTTCGCTACAGAACAAAATCCTTGATGTCATTACCTCTGATACCTACAAGAGGTTACACGTAAAAAAATATTCTGTCGTAGCTAACCCATTTAACGATGAATATCAAAACTGCACTGAGTTTACGCTAGATGTCTTAACCAGTGCCATCTACAACACCAATGACTATCAGCAAATAAAAGCCAACATCAAAGCCTATTTCAAACCACAAGAGATCAATCTAGGCACAATGAAAACTCTACTTGGCCCACTTTTTGTGAAGGACTTTACTACACGTGATCAAAACGGCCCCATTGTTACAGCAACATTTACAACCATTGCCAACTTTATGAATGAATACCAGTTGAGTGATGCAACATATCACTTAGTAAAGGACTAATAATGATGAGTTCCAACACTGTATCTAACTCATATAAAATAGCTACCATAGCATGCCTCATTGCCTCAATTGGAGCCTACCTTATTGGCGTTTGGAACGCCCAGATGGAGCTTAATGAAAAAGGCTATTATCTAATCTGTCTATTATTTGGTTTATTCTCTGCAATTAGCCTTCAGAAGGTACTCCGAGATAAATTAGATGGAAACTACGTTAGTGATAAATATAAATTTATTTGTCTGATAGCAACAGTCTCATCGCTAGCGTTTTTCTTGATTGGATTGTGGAACGCTACTCTTTTGTTAAGTGAAAAAGGCTTTTATATTATGTCTTTTTTACTGGCATTATTTTCTAGCGCCACCATGCAAAAAAATGAGCGTGATCAGATAAGCTCAAGTCGTGATGAGCTAAAAGAAGACATTCCACAAATGTTAGATGAAAATTAATTCTTATTATTTCAGAAGCAATTAATTAACATCAAAGGCAAGGCTCTAGCCTATAAATCAAGTCGCTTACTATAAAGCGACTTGATTTTACAGCTACAAACTTTCATCGTTTAACTGCAGGTAACCACCAACGATCACTCTTCAGGCATGACAACAACCAACACCACTACTTCCCAATAAAACAATACCCGATGCCTGGCTCTGTTTTGATGAAAATAGGCTCCTGCGAGTTATCACCGAGTTTTTTGCGTAAGTTTGCAACTACAATACGTAAATAATGAGTATCATCTACGTGGCTCGGCCCCCAGATATCATTCAGTAGTTGCATTTGCAATAGCAGTTTTCCCGGATGACTGATCAAAGCTTGTAGTAAGGCAAACTCTTTGCGCGATAAATTAATTTCATTGCCATGTAAGGTCACCTGGTGACTATTAATATCCAAGGTTAACCCACATTCTGGGAAGCT
>NZ_JBOFKN010000118.1:0-1056 GCF_051657365.1 Paraclostridium sp. | reverse complement strand
GAATGTCACTTAACTGAATGATTGGTTTCTTGTATTATCTTTGCTTTGAATGGAAATTCTAGGTTTACAATTAATCGGTTTATATTTCTAGCGGTGCCACCTTCACATGGCATCGAGTCACCATCTAGGAATATCATTCCTGGTTCGTAACCAAAATTCGGGGTTAAGGTGTAACATGTATCCATCCCCCATAAATTTCCATTTATGGATTCAAAATATATAGGATCTAGTTTGTATTGTTTTATCCAATTTCTTTTATTGATTGATGTATCCATTTTCATTTTAACATCGCTTACATACAGAACATCTAACCGCGCTATTGAATTCATTCCTTCATTGTCAGGGCTATCTTTATCTTCCAACGTCAAGTAATCTTGTGAGTTGTTTGAAAATCCAATACACGAAATCTCGTTAAATAAATTGCTTTTCTGCTTCCATGATGCAGGTATTGCAAATAAGTCTTCATGCCCCTTTATCGGGCATGTCTCAGGTTTTATATATATAGCATTTAACTCTGAGTTGCATTTTGCCAAATTTGTTTGTATGGCTTTTTGAGCAGCATCAGAGTAGCGAGCTGGATCGCTTTTAGCCCAAGTTAAATAAACATCATCATCTAATGATAAACAACCAAGATAATTTTTTGTTTTTCCTCTATATAGCATTAAATCACTTATAAGCCAAAGCCCTTGATTCAGAACTTGGTCAGATTCACTTGCCATTTCAGAAAAACCACATTTAGAATAATAATCACTTAGTGATTTTTCAGCTGCAACGTATTTACTGCTATTGTAGTTTCTAAGAGCGATATCTCGTATGTTTTTAATTTGTTCTTCTGAACAGCTAGCACGGCTAGCCATGCTAGTCATAAGACATGTACTTACAATTATCCACTTAATGATGAATGAATACTTATCCATTTGTAATTGCTTCCATAAAATCATAGGTTTCATCTTCTGATATGATTATTGCATCTCTTTGTATTTTATTGTATTCACTTGATTTCTTACATGCAACTAGTAGTGTCTTGAAGTTGGAATAATATCTATCTGTAGTAGA
>NZ_JBOFKN010000117.1:0-3919 GCF_051657365.1 Paraclostridium sp. | reverse complement strand
TATTTTATCTACAAATTGAATCTCTAAATCAAATCCTTTAAATATATTTATAAATGAATCCTTTATAGATTTAATCTCATCCCTATTAAATGATTCATTAGATTGTATATTAAGGCTTAATACTCCATATTCACTTTGGTTGTATTGATATGCAGTTATTTTTTGTTTAACTTCCCATAAAGGTTCATCTTGACATGTAAAGGATCTAACATTACCTTCTTTATCAAAAATAAAATCCTGAGCCCTACCTTCAACCTTTTTTATCAATTTGTAATTTCTACCACAAGTACATTTATCTAATGTATTCACAGCTATATCCTGTGTTCTATATCTGATAAAAGGCATTACAGGATTTATAAACCCTGTACATACTATTTCAACTAATTCACCTTCTGCTTCGCTATCTTCACCTTTAGAATTAATTAATTCCGTATACCCATACTCCGACTGTAAGTGGTAACTTCTACTTTCTTCACACTCTCCACCAATACAACATCTTTCAGTATGTCCATAAAAAGAATATGTCCTTTTTCCAAATGCTTTTTCTATTGTATTTCTTTGAAAATCATATATATTTTCTGATGTTAATAAAATAGCTTTTAGAGAAGGTACTCTAATTCTAATCCCACTATCTATAATATAGTTGGCTAATATATAGAGTGAAGATGGATATCCATTTATAAAATCTGGATTAAACTTCTCTATATGTTTTATATAATTTTTAAAATTATTTTGTGTCAATAAAAATGAATTTAGAACTAAATGTTTTCCATTTTTCTCATATTCACCTTTAATATTAATACCTCTTAAGTATACTATTTTATTTTTTTCACTTTGTTTATATCCAACTCTGCTCCACATCTGTGAAACAAAAGCCTGTTCTACTTTACGAGTATAAAACTTATCTTGATATAATCCCATAGGTACTCCTGTAGATCCACCTGTAATTTTATGTTCAATTTTATATTTAGGATAATTTATATTGTATAATTTATCTAAATTTTCTCTAATTATATCTTTTGTTAAATATGGTATTTTCTTAATATCCTTAAAATCTTTAATTTGATAAGCATCAATATCGTGACTATCAAATAGCTCTTTATAGTAAGGTACATTTTCATAAGCATTAATAATAGTTTTTTTTAATTGCTCTAATTGATTTTCTTTTTGCGTTTCTTCATCTAACCATTGTGATTTTTCTAAGAAATTATACATATCCTTAAATTGCTTTCCATATGTTTTCTCAACATTTAAGTATCCTTGACCAATCCTAATTATTTTTTCTTTTAAACTCATATTATTTTACAGTTTCTGTTTATCCTTTCCTAATTTTTTCTCTTAAAGTAATTAATACAAACTTTGAATTTCCAACTAAGTACCTTTTCCACATTCTTTTAGGTTCTTGTAAAAATCTATAAAACCACTCTAATCCAGTTTTTTGCATCCAGTATGGTGCCCTTTTTGTTTCTCCTGCAACTACATCAAAGCTACCTCCAACTCCCATACAAAACGGTATTTCAATGTCTTTTATATTTTCAGCCAGCCAATACTCCTTTTTAGGTGAACTAAATGCAACAAATAGTATATCAGCCTTAGACTCTCTCATTTCTCGTGTTATATCCGGGATATCGCTATCTGAGAAATATCCATTTCTATATCCACATATTTTTAATGTAGGATATTTTTCAGTATAATGAGCTATAACGTTTGTCACTACTTCTTCCTTTGCTCCAAAAAAGTATATTCCATATCCTTTTAATGAAGAAACTTTTATCAGTTCCTCCATTAAATCAATTCCAGCTACTCTCTCTGGTAATGATTTTCCTAGAAGTTTAGAGGCCCAAACTATACTTTGACCATCAGCATTGATTATAGGACAATCAGATACTATTTTTCGTAGATTCTCATCATTTTCCATTAATACAACTTTTCCTGCATTAATTACAACATGTTGTGTTAATATTCTACTATCAATAATTTTTTCAATTTCATCTAATGTTTCTTCCATAGTTATTGATGCAACTTCGCATCCAAACATTTCAACCTTTTCCAATTATATTCTCCTTCTTTCAGAAATTAATTTATATATATGTTTAATATCATTAGATATATATACTAAATGCTCTTTTTTAAAATTATATTTTATATTAATTTTTTTACTTTTGATCTCTTTCATAAACTGTTTTGATATCATCGTATCTTTTATATTTAGTTGCCCATCAAAGTATACATATATCTCTTCCTTATTTTTTAATTTTAAAATATTATCTTCAACTAACTCAATACTAACATTGTCATCCAAAATAAAATTCAATTCTGCTAGTTTATCAAAATAATCATAAATAGCAATATTTTTACTTTCCTTATAGTATATAATTTTTCTTTTATGTATACTTGGACTATAACCGTCATTTTGAGCCTCAATTATAATTTTTTTATCTTTTTCTATTGTATTTAATAATTTACTGTTTGATTTTTTGCCCCATAAAAAGGGACCCTTTATCTCCGATTGATTTTCATCATTGTAGCATAGTGTATTATGTTCCTTTGTGCTTCTGTAATAGTCTCTTTTTTCCTTTTCTATATTATATATATAAGTTCCCGAATCAATAAAAATAGGATTACCTTTTCTATAGTAATTAAGCATCAATGCATCAGCATGACCATGTGCAGCTAAACTTCCAAATCCTAATTCTCCAAAATCAAAAACTAATAAATCGTCATCATAATTTATTATTGAGTATCCCCCATCTTTAAACAAACTAAGTTCCTTTATTTCTACTTTGCTTTCATTTAAATTTGCATCTAAGAATAAACTTATTTCTGGATATTTAAATTTGTTTAAAGAAAAAGATTTATTATAATATCTACTTGCAAAACAAAGTATATAATCATAATAATTATAACTATCTGATCTTAAACTTATTATCTTAGCATCATCACTATCTCCAAAATCAACATATTGTTTATCAGCATTTAAAGTATATATAAATTTTACTGATTTCTCTATTAAATCTTCTTCTATTGGTTTGTGATTCACTTTTTTTACTATACTATTATATTGAAGCATCATATCAGTTACAAATCCCTGATAATGCAATGCCTGTTCTTTATTTACACCATCACCATGAATTTGTTTTTTTAGTTCTTTATTTAATATTTTATATCCTTTATTAAACCAATTCTGATTATAAATACCTTCAAAGCATAATCCAACTATAGAACTTATTGCCGCCTCCAATATTAAATGATTATTAGCTGAAGAATATAGAGATAAATTATTCATAACATAATCAATAGATAAAATCGCTGATTTAGCTAGTTTTCCCTTTAGTTCTTTTAAATCTATTCCTTCAAGCAAAAACAATAAAAGCACCCATTGGTAGGCTCTCAATGCTATCTCCATAGGTGAACTCCAATTGACTCCTTTTAAAAATCCATTTTCTTCTATCCAATTATCTACATGTTCCTGTATAAGATCTAAATACTTACTATCATTAGTCTTGGTATATGCAACTGCTAGATACAACAAAAACTGATGTCTGTTTATTTCCCATGTATATCTAATATCACCAATTGAATCAGTATTCTTAAATACTACATCATAACAACTAATATCCTTTTTCCAATTATTGAATATCCCCTTGTGCCATTCTATCTCATTATTTAAATCTATTTTATCCATGAATACACAGTAGTTATCATTAATATTTATACAATCAACATTAACCTTATTAAAAATTTTTTTTAAATTATTATCTAGTTTATTTAAATCTATATTTATATCTTGAACTTCATGCACTTTTATTTTCTTATTAAATCTCATTTTATTTATCTTATGACTTGAAGATTTTTTAATTCTATATACTACCTCTTGTGGTGGCATAGCTTTTAATCTATTATATAACCATAAATATTT
>NZ_JBOFKN010000116.1:0-1051 GCF_051657365.1 Paraclostridium sp. | reverse complement strand
TTTGAAAGACCTAAAGTTGTGGATCAATTTAGATATGTTTGTAAATCTACAAACGGTAATATAAAAAAAGGTGAGATTTATTACAAAGAAACTAGCAATGATCAGTGGAGATTTGCTACAACTTTCTCTATTAGTAATTCAGCTAATAGTAATATAAAAATTCTAGAAATTCCTCCTGTTTTAGCTAAAGAAATTATGATAAGAACTCTAGAGTCAAGCAGTAATTCTGTATCACTTTATGAAGTTAACTTTAAAATTTATAATCCAATTCACTCAAGAATAAAAGATATATTCAATAACGACTTTACAAAAGTTAACCCTGGAATTGGAATTAAAGATATTGAAGAGATAGAAAAATATGTAACCAAAGATAAAGAGTTAATTGTAGCTTTAGAACTGGCAAAAGTTTTCATAAACAACAATGGGAATAATCCTTTTGATATTCTTTCAATTAAACCTTTAGAAAAAAATACAAATTTTTATTTTGGTAAAATAAATGCAAATAGTACAGGGAACCTTTACATTACTCCTCACTATTTAAAACCTAACCAAGATTATATATTTGTATTTAATAGAGCTATAAGCGGAACTTTAACTACTTTTGTAGGAAAACCAAATCCTAATTGTAACTTTAACTTTAAACCTGGAATAAATATTATAAATCCCGGTGAACAACAAGGACAACTTTTCTTGCAAGGATCTAGAGAAACTGAGATTAGAATGTATACCTTAAGTGAATTAGACAATGGATTAGTTTATCGTTATGGTTATGATTCTTATAAAGAATTTTATCAAAAATCTAAAATAGAAAGTGTTATGTCTGAAAACCACAATTGTAACCTAGCTTATATTGAAGGAGTTAATACAATAGCTGTCTTTGATATCGATTGGTTAAAGAGCAATATAAAACCTGAAGAGTTTTTAGAAGTTTTAAAAACTAGAGATGAGTACGTTGACTTTTTATATAATTTAGTTGGAGCTAATAAAGCTTTTGATGAACCTATTCCGTATAAAAGAATTATGTGGACAGGATTAAATTCAGATAACCCTC
>NZ_JBOFKN010000115.1:0-13565 GCF_051657365.1 Paraclostridium sp. | reverse complement strand
TTTCCGGATTCGTTTATCGTCGATGCTGTATCGCAAGGGCAGATCTATAAGCAGTTCGGTAACTCCGTGTGTATGAAAGTGATCAGTGCCATAGCAGAACAGCTTGTCAGTGCTATGAAAGCTGCTGAAAAATCATGAGACCGCATATTTGTGCCCAGCTGGCGATATAGGTGCAAGGATGATTGGTATACTCTGAGTGAAGTTAAATTAGTCGTTGGCATGGCTTTAGCCATGACGGCGACTGTTTGCTTCTCGGGTTACCAATATTATTCTCGTCTTGCATCACCTTTTGGGATTATGGTTACTTACCACAGAAAAGCCTTGATGAGTACAAATACTCTGCAGCTCGTTCAGTAAGCTTGCTTCACAAACATGCTTGTTAGACAAACAGTATGCTTGATCCTACCCACCATTAGTGGACACGCGACTAAGTGAGTAAACTCTCAACCAGAGGTGATTACTCATGACAAAACCAGTATCAACCCGCAAAACCGCCCGTAAACAGTACACCCCTGAATTCCGCGATGAATCCTTGAAACTCGCTGAATGCATTGGTGTTGCTGCCCGTGAACTCAGTCTCTATGAATCCCAGCTCTACAACTGGCGCAGTAAACAACAGCAACGAATGACTTCCTCAGCGCGCGAGAATGAACTGGCTGCCGAAAATGCCCGCCTCAAGTGACAGCTGGCTGAGCGGGATGAAGAGCTGGCCATTCTCCAAAAGACCGCGACATACTTTGCGAAGCGCCTGAAATGAAGTATGTCTTCATCGAAAAGCATCAGGCTGAGTTCAGCATCAAAGCCATGTGTCGTGAGCTTCGGGTTGCGCGCAGCGGCTGGTATGCCTGGCGTATCCGCTGTTGTCGGATAAACCAACGTCAACAGTTCAGGCTCGTTTGTGATGCTGCTGCGCGCAACGCATTCACTGAGGCAAAACAGCGCTATGGTGCGCCTCGTCTCGCCGAAGAGCTACCTGAATACAATATTAAAACCATCGCAGCCAGTCTGCGTCGTCAGGGATTACGGGCAAAAGCCAGCCGCAAATTCAGCCCGGTCAGCTACCGCGAACACGGTCTGCCGGTATCGGAAAACGTGTTGAAGCAAGACTTCATCGCCAGCGGTCCGAACCAGAAATGGGTTGGCTACATCACTTACTCACATACAGATGAGTGCTGGCTGTATCTGGCGGTGGTGATTGACCTGTGGTCTCGTGCAGTTATTAGCTGGTCGATGTCCTCACGAATGACGGCGAAATTGGCCTGCGATGTGTTACAGATGGCGCTCTGGCGGCGTAAACGCTCGAAAGACGTGATCGTTCACACGGATCGCGGCGGGCAGTACTGTTCAGCGGATTATCAGGCATTACTGAAACGACATAGCCTGCACGGTAGCATGGGCGTAAAAGGTTGTTGCTACGATAATACGTGTGCGGAAAGCTTCTTTCATTCACTGAAAGTGGAATGTATCCACGGGGAGCGTTTTACCGATCGTGAAATGATGCGGACGACGGTATTTAATTATATCGAGTGTGATTACAATCGCTGGCGTCGCCACAGTGCCTGTGGCGGTCTCAGTCCAGAACAATTTGAAAACGACAACCTCGCTTAGGGCTGTGTCCACATTACGTGGGTAAGATCAGATCGCTATTCGACAGTATTCTTTTAATATTGCAAAGCACCGCTCAACAATATTTCACTTTTTGTACAACTGAGGCTCAAGCTTTCTACGTCTGCCATGCCCCGCTTTTTCGGTGGATTTAAACGGTGCTTCAATCTTTATATTGTTACTTTTCAAATTGTTATGCAAATTACCGTTCGAGTATCCTTTATATGGAAGAATCGCTTTAGGAGGAAGTTTTAGGTCACCATTTATGCGCATAATGCTAATCCGATAGAGTTAATACCCTGCGTATTGGCTTTCATGTTCTTGTTCCGCACTTACTGCATAAACCTTGCCCCTCACTTATGCATAAACTCCGTGCTAGTCCTATACAATCTGTCGTCAAGTTGATTTTGGTACTAAAGTTTCCTCGATAGCGTCAGCGTCTCTATGACTCACTGAGTGAAGGAGTATTTAGCAAAACATGACAACAGGAAAAAACAGAGAGAGTTACAGCGTCAAGTGTCGCACTGATTCATACGCTAACTTTTTGTCAGCATTGGTTTAATTGGTATACTAATAGTGTTCCAAATCAATGAGTTCTAATTTGATTGGTGGTTATACTATTGTACGCATGACCGACCTTTCAGATCGCAAAAGATCTTTCAGATACATTCATGACAGACAAAACAGTGAGAAAAAGGTTAGGTAAACAGGGTGTGTTCATATTGAGTCTGTTGCCATGGGTCTTGATAAAGAAAATAGGCTGTAACCACTTCACAATTGGACTTAGCTTTTACCCATGAACGATCCCAAAGACTGTATATAAGACCTGTATAGTTCAGAGTGACAGTCGGTCATAGGCAAATAGATGCCCAACATGAAGTAGCTAGTGCGGTGCCGGTTACTAAATTCACTCCTGTCGAGTAGCGCTATAATGCTTGAAAATCAATCCTCCCCCAGAATCAGCGCAATGCTGCGTTTTGCAATCAAATCCGGTGTCAAGGCTGCGGTGAAGCTACAGATACGTAACAGCGCCATGCTTGATGCAAGAGATGATCAGGGAAGGACACCATTGATGCTCGCTGCGGCACAAGGAAGCCAAGAGTTGTGCGAGTTGTTGCTTGATGCGGGAGCCAACCCAGCCCTAGTTAGCAACGAAGGTAAAACAGCATATAACATAGCTGCTGAGATGGGATATGACGCGCTCGGAGGTATGCTACATCACCATCAAGAGGAACTCATTGGTTCTTCACCCTTTGAAGTTGCTGCGACGCCTGAAGACATTCATCGGTATGAAACAGTTGGTGATGATAAAGCAGCTATTCAAGAGGGAGCAATAGTTGCTGAGTCCGCATCCTTAGATTATTTCATAGCTGACCATACTGAATATCAGATCCCCCCAGATACTTCTTTGGCAGGAAAGCCTAATGTTTCTTCAGAAGATATAGGTCTATCTGATTATGGAGATTCAGGTCATGACAGTGCCACCATATCCTCCGACACTGAGTATGACTCCTGTCAATGGGGTGCCCGATTTGATAATTCTGGCGATGGGGTTACGTCGGTTTTTCTGAATGTATTGCCGCCTCAGTCTGATGTACTTGGTATAGAGCTAAAGGTTGATTCCAGCAGGAATAAAGAACCTTCTGAGCCGATCAATGCCCATTTTTCGGAAGATCCTTTATGGATTGGTGCGGATACGAGTGTGCGATTTGATGATATTGCACAGGCTGAACCACATGGTTTCGTTAATTTACGCCTTCCTTGTCCAGATGTTTCTACTATTGAGCTGGGAGAGGAAAATGACTCAGCTTATTTACATGAAGATGATTTTGGCTGGAAGGCAGAGGAGGAGGTGGTAACGCCAAAGTCAGATGTGTCACTTCTGATTTCTATGACAGAGACCCATCGTCGTATATCCAGACACCGCGCTTTGAATACTGACGAATCTTGGGATGATGTGGAACTTGACCTGCCAGAAGTGAAACCTGTAGTCATCCGAGACCGCGAGGCACATGAGTTTCTAAGAGCAGTCTTTGTCGAGGGGTTTCAACGCGGATGGGTTGCTTTTGACAAGATCGATGATGCTTGCCAGCTCGATGCCGGACCTTCTGCGGATGCATTATTGCCTGCGGCTCTTCAGATACTTGAAGATCTTGGTATCAAGGTTGAAGAGGCCAATCAGGATAGTTTCACTGCGGAATGTCTGGTGAATGAGGAGCTTGCGGTATTACTGGATGAGGCTCTCGATAGGCTGGAAACATACCTAAGTGAATCATTATCAGAGGTGAATACCTTCAATTCAAGCACTTTGAGAGCGTATTCACATGATGCACGTGCAGTCGGCTTGATTTCCAAAGATGGAGAGATATTACTAGGGACACGTATGGACTCTTCCATCAAAGCACTTGCACGCTATCTGGTGGCCTTGCCCGAAAGCGCTTGGGTGGATTGTTTTGAGAATGTGCAGCAGCAACAAGATGTAAGTGGTGACGAGCTCTATGAGGATGATGAGGATGAAGCTGCCGAGTTGGATCAGGCCGAGAGAATTGATGAAGAAGGCCGTTTTTCCGGAAATTTTGAAGATTATGTGAATATTTTACGTGCTGGAGATATCTCTGGTAAGACCGATGAAATGATCCCTCGCCCTTCCGCATTGTTACTGGCCGGTTTGAGCAAGAAATTACATCAGTTTGATCCGGTGCTTCAGCCTGAGCTGGCGTTAGATCATATTCAGATCTTCGAGAAAGCCCGCAATGATCTAGTTAATGCAAATCTGCGATTGGTCATGAGCATTGCTAGCAAATATAGCAATAGCGGCATGTACCTAGAAGACCTGATCCAAGAGGGCAATATCGGCCTGATGAAAGCAGCCGAGAAATTTGAAGTTCAACGTGGCTTCAAATTTTCTACTTATGCTACTTGGTGGATTCGTCAGGCCATTACCCGATGTATTGCTGACCAGCTTCGTTTGGTGCGGGTGCCGGTTCATTTAGTGGAAAAAATCAACAAAGTGCAACGCGGTATTCGTGAGCAGGAAGGCAAATCTCCTGATGGTGTAAGCGATAGTGAGTTAGCTGTGTCGCTCGATATGAGTGTCGAGGAAGTCTGCAAGGTAAAACAAGTTGCCGATCGCGAAGTAATTTCCCTTAGTGGCTTTGATGAAATTGACAGTCCGGAATTACTTGCTGGGAACGAGTCTGATGGATTCCATTGCGTAGCAGAAGACGAGCTCGAGGATGCAATCAAAATCGCCCTGTCCGAGCTGTCAGATCGTGAAAATAAGGTTATCAAATATCGTTTTGGCATTGGGCTAGAGGACGACTTGACCTTAGAGCAAGTAGGCAAAAAGTTTGATGTAACGCGGGAACGGATTCGTCAGATTGAAGCAAAGGCCCTGCGCAAATTGCGTCATCCGAATCGATGTGGGGTGCTGGCTATGTTTTGGGATGAAAACGGCCGGCCTGATGATATTGATGAAGGTTGATGAATATGAAAGTACAGAATATGCGACATGCACCACCTCGAGCCGCAGCAATGATCGAAGCTTTGCGCGGGTTGGGTTACAGCACTGCGACCGCACTGGCAGACATCATCGATAACAGTATTGCTGCTGGTGCCGCAACGGTAGACCTGCGCTTTGTTTGGGACAATGCGCAGAGCCGGATTGAAATTCAGGACGATGGCCGCGGTATGAGTGCCGCTGAAATAGACAAAGCAATGCGGCTTGGGGAGAAGAGCCCTCTCGATGAGCGCAGTGCGGATGACCTAGGGCGTTTCGGCCTCGGCTTGAAGACAGCTTCGTTTTCACAGTGCCGTTGCCTGACCGTGGCTGCTTGTGGGCCGGATGGTTTGCAATGCCTGCGCTGGGACCTAGATGTACTTGCTGCTGGAAAGAATGATGGCTGGTACTTGCTTGAAGGTCCAGCTGAAGGTTCAGAAGGTTATTTGGCACCTCTCAAGGAGGCTGGGCGGGGGACTCTCGTTCTGTGGGAGGTGATGGATCGCATTGTGACTAAAGGAGTTGGAGAGCAGGAGTTTCTGGATCTGATCGATGCAGTAGACCGGCACCTTGGCATGGTTTTTCATCGTTATCTGGAGCATCCCCGACGTTTGTTGTTGCGAATCAATGGTCAGCCGGTGAAACCATGGGACCCGTTCCTTGTTGGACATCCTGGCAAACCATGGCAATCACCTTCCGTATCACCGCCAGGAAATGCGGCAGTCAAGCTGCAATGCAATGTGCTACCACATAAGGATAAGTTATCACCTTCCGAGTTCGAAACTGCAGAAGGACCTGACGGCTGGACGGCGCAGCAAGGGTTCTATGTCTATCGCAATGAGCGTCTTCTGGTTGCAGGCAGCTGGCTGGGGCTTGGCCAAGGGCGATCGTGGACAAAAGACGAGGCACACCGTCTGGCGCGTATTCGCCTTGATATTCCTAACACAGCTGATGCCGACTGGAAAATCGATATTCGCAAATCTACGGCTAGGCCACCCGTTGCATTGCGAAGCTGGTTGATTGGATATGCCGAAGATACCCGTTCCAGAGCCCGCAAAGCGTTCGTGCATCGCGGAATCGCACCGAAAATGCCTGGGGGAGGGGAGGTTGCACAATCGTGGAAAGCAGAGCATTTTGCGGGCGGTATGCGTTACCGGATTGATACAGACCATCCGGTGGTCCGTTCGGTATTGGATGATGCCGGTGTTTTGCTGCCTCAGATAAAGGCCATGCTACGCGTCTTGGAAGAAACTGTACCAGTTCAGCGAATCTGGCTGGACACTGCCGAGAATAAGGAGGCTCCGTGCACCGGCTTTGCTGGGGAGCCACCCGCAGAAGTGAAATCGGTGCTCGAGGTGCTTTATCGAAATATGGTAGGCGTGAAAGGAATGTCCTCGAGCATGGCGCGCGAACGGCTATCGAGAAGCGAGCCGTTCAACCAATATCCAGAGCTGGTTGCCAGCTTGCCTGATTAGCTATAAACAAGGAATCCGAGTGTCTTTAATAGGTGAAGCAAACAAGATCAGTGTGGTCAAAATCGTTCAGGAATTGTTGCTGGCAGAGGATGCTCAGTCTATTCCGCACAGTCTGATCTCTGAAAAAATAAACCTCGTTCTCGCGCTGAATCCTCGCTGGACTGAAGATCTGGATCGAGAATCCGTTATTAACGAGCTGATCCGCCGCCATAGCGAATGGGTTGGAACGGGGGGCATGCTTGGCGATGTGTCTGATCACGTTGCTTGGTTGACCAAGCAACGTAAGAAGGAATGGCGTTACTGGCAGCGTTATCGTGAAATGCAGGAGACACGACTATCAGCAAATGCTGTTGCCAATCTGGATGAAACATCCGATCAGGTGTTATCCATGTTGGAGGACCCTTGTCGCGAAGGTGCTTGGGATCGCCGAGGCCTCGTAGTTGGTCATGTGCAATCAGGCAAAACGGGTAACTATACTGGGCTGATCTGCAAGGCGGCGGATGCTGGTTACAAGGTCATCATTGTTCTGGCTGGGATGCACAACAATTTGCGATCTCAAACTCAGATGCGTCTTGATGAGGGGTTTCTGGGGTATGAAACACATTCTTCCAGTAACGAACCTCGGCCGATCGGTGTCGGTCTGATTGACCGAGATCCTGCGATTCGCCCGCATTACGCAACAACACGTTCCGAAAAAGGTGACTTCAGCATGGCCGCCGCGAAGAATCTCGGGATTTCTCCGGAGGAGCGGCCGTGGTTGTTTGTCGTCAAGAAGAATAAGAAAGTCCTTGAACGTCTGCACAAGTGGATCGTCAATCATGTAGCTAACACCGTCGATCTTGAGTCCGGCCGCAAGATCGTGACACATCTTCCCTTGCTGGTCATCGATGATGAGGCAGACAACGCTTCTGTTGATACGGGTGAACAAATTTTTGGCGAGAATGGACAGCCTGACGAGGAGCATCAGCCTAAAGCTATTAATGGACTTATTCGTAAGATACTGCACGCTTTTCAGCGTAAGGCCTATGTTGGCTATACAGCTACGCCGTTTGCGAACATTTTCATTCATGAGCGAAATGCCACCCCGAAAGAGGGGCCAGATCTCTTTCCGGCAGCATTCATTGTCAATCTCGGCGCACCATCCAGTTACGTGGGGCCAACTCGCCTGTTTGGTATCAACAATGGTGGGACTCGTGCGGATGCATTGCCTCTTGTACGCAAGGTTGATGACCACTGTTCTGACAATGGCAAGGCCGGCTGGATGCCGATATCTCACAAGAATGGACACAATCCCAAAATTGACAATGAATTTGGCATGCCTGAGTCATTGGTACAGGCGATAGATTCATTTGTACTCACGTGTACATTGAGAAAACTGCGGGGACAGGGAGACTCCCATAGCTCAATGCTTATCCACGTAACAAGATTTAATCAGACTCAGGCGGCGGTGCATGCTGTAGTAGACCAGTATATTCGACAGCAGTTGCAACGAGTAGAGCGTCAAATAGGGCATGAAGGATTTTTGGGTCGTCTTGCCGAACTCTGGCATAAGGACTTCTTGCCAGTTTCCACCGAATTACATGCACAAATACCTGATATGGTCAGCCGGTACGATTTTTCGTGGGAGCAAATTGTTGAGCAGATACCGGATATTGTTTCGGAACTTTCTGTCCGGATGATCAATGGTACGGCCAAGGATGCACTGGATTACGCAGATTCAGGCAAGGGGCTGAAGGTTATTGCAATTGGTGGTGATAAGCTCGCGCGGGGGCTGACCTTGGAGGGGCTATGTGTAAGCTATTTCCTGCGAGCATCAAAAATGTATGACACTTTGATGCAAATGGGAAGGTGGTTTGGCTATCGGCCTGGTTACCTTGACCTTTGCCGTCTCTATACAACAGCGGATCTGGTCGAGTGGTTTGAGCATATTGCTGATGCCTCAGAAGAGCTGCGTGAAGAGTTCGACATGATGGTTGCCAGTGGAGGGACTCCACGTGATTACGGCCTCAAGGTCTTATCGCATCCTGTACTGATGGTGACCTCTCCCTTGAAAATGCGTTCAGCTAAGACATTACGACTTTCCTTTAGTGGTCATGTGGTTGAAACAGTCTCAATGCACAAAGAGTCTGCGATTGTTCGTGCAAACTTCGATTCGTTCCAGAGTTTTGCTTCTGCGATCGGAATGCCTTCACCCATACCGGAGAGGAAGCGTGGAGGTGGGCGGGATCGCTGGACCGGAGTGTACTGGTCAAACGTGTCCCATGCTAATGTGACTTCGTTTCTTAACGGTTATACGACTCATCCTAGCGCGTACAAAGTAAATAGCCAGATGCTGTGTGAGTTCATAGACTCAATGGTGTTTGATGGCTATTTGGTGAACTGGAATGTGGCTGTAGTTGGTGGAAGCCTTGACAAGGGATCTTGGCTGATTGACGGTCATGCCGTACCGCTAACCCAAAGAGCTAATCGACAGCCGGCTGCCGGTCGTTACGCCATAGGCCGACTACTGTCTCCACGAGATGAGGCATTGGATATGGACGAAATAGCCTGGCTTGCGGCGCTCGATGAAACGAAAAGACTCTGGCATGCTGACCCCGCCAGACCTGATGGCAAGAATGAACCTACGGTTCCCAATGGGCCAGCACTGAGAAAGATTCGTGGATTCGGTGCTGAGAGAGTTTCAGCCTCTCCAGAAACAGGATTATTGCTTATTTATTTGCTGAATCCAGTGGAAGCTGGTTTACCTGAGGGTCATGAGCCTGTTGTCGCATTTGGGATCAGCTTTCCTAGCAACAACAGCGGGATCAAGGTCGACTACAAGGTCGGACATATTTTCTGGGAGCAAGAATTTGGATCTGCTGAGTAAGGAAGCCATCCTCGGAACATGGCGCGCGCTCTCAGGAGTGTCAAATGAGGATGTATGGAGAACAATTTTGCTTGTGCCGGAAGGTGTGTGCACTTTGCGAGCAGGTCGTTGTTTTCCTGGGAATGAGGAAGGCTTGTTAGTCCGGTTTTGTGACGGGAATATTGGCTCATTACATGAACTACCCGCAGCCACTGGATTCAAGGTCAAAAAAATTAAGCTAGGCAATAATGAAGAATGGTTGGCATTGGTACGCCAGCCTGGAGGAAATCTTGATCTGTTTGCTACGGTCGTGACAGATCTTGTTGAGGTTTTGTTAAGCAGCTCAATTCTAGATGGGCGCCAACTTTTGAATGTATTCATGAAGCGTTTGCGTGCGTGGATGAGCTTCATGAAGAAAGGCGCTAGCATGCTCGGCCCCGAAGCGGAGTTGGGTCTAGTTGGTGAATTACAGTGCATGTCCACATTGTTAGCGGCAGGTTGCCCAGCTGAAAGTGTGGTGGAAGGCTGGGCTGGCCCGATGGATGGCTTGCAAGATTTTCAGCTTGGACACGGAGCTATTGAAGTCAAAAGCACATTGGCAAGAGACGGATTTTCCGCCGCTATTCTGTCGCTCGAGCAGTTAGATGATAGTGTTCGCAAACCTCTGTTTCTTTGTGCTTGCCGATTTTCTGTCGATCCGTCAGGGGTTTCTCTGCCTGTGCGTATTGCATCGTTAAAAGAGCAGATGGATGAGGCCACAGCTGTTGCTTTCGATTTTGCCTTACTGCATGCCGGATTCATCGATGCGCACGCTGACTTGTATACAAGACAGTTTGTCGATGTGAGTACGCATTACATGCTTATCGATGAAACATTTCCGAGGCTTACTGGCGGGAATGTTCCGGTAGGTGTGGTCCGTGCAAAGTATGAGATAGAGCTAGATGCGATTGAGGCTAAAGAGTACCTAGCTGACGCCGCAATTGAAATGATTGGGATAAATTGAATGGAATTGGTTGATTTTTTGCGTCAAACGCAACAACAGGTTCGTGATGAAACGGTTGAAAGGGGGATTGAGGCCGGAGAGGCTGCATTCCCTGAGTTGCTTTTTACTGAGATCGTAACAAGACATATGGCCGATATCGGGATGACTTTTGATCCGGAAGTATGTGCATACGATGCTAAAGTTGGAAGTGGACGGGGTTCAGGAATTGTGAGGTTAAGTGGTTTCGCTGTTTCTGACGACAATGAACAGCTAGATCTGTATGTGAGTGATTACAAAGGCCTCGATGACATTGTCGACATTCCCAATGCCGAAGCACAGAAAGCAGCCGAACAATGCCTGCGTTTTCTTTCGATGTGCGTGGAAGGAAAGCTTGCAGAGGAAATGGATGAGTCCCATCCGGCATATGCTCTAGTGCTCACAATTAAGCAAGTTTATCCGGACCTTGATCAAATCCGAGTTTTTGTTTTGACCGACAGACGTGCAAAAGTTCGTACATATCAACCGCGGACAATATCTGGCAAGGTCGTAAAACTTGAAGTTATGGATATCCAGCGTTTGTTCAATCACTGGCAGGAGGGACGCCCGCGAGATGAACTCGTTGTTAATTTCCAAGATATATCTGGCGGCCCTCTGCCATGTATCTGGGTTCCAGACCAGATGGGTGAATATGATTATGCAATGACGGCTATTCCCGGTGAAGCCCTGCGATTTTTGTATGAAAAATATGGTGCACGCATTCTTGAAGCCAATGTTCGTTCTTTTCTGAGCCAAGTTGGTGGGGTCAATAAAGGGATTGCAGAGACTTTACGCAAGCAGCCTGAACGGTTTATGGCATATAACAACGGGGTTGTCATTATTGCAGATGAGGCTAGCTTGCGACGTACAGAGGATGGTAGCCTAGGTATTTTCGGGCTTAAAGGCATGCAGATCGTGAATGGCGGTCAGACGACAGCATCTATGTTCTTCACGAAGAAAAAATTTCCGGATATTAACCTCTCTCAGGTCAGAGTTCCCGCTAAAATCATCGTCTTAAAAAATGTTGGTTCAGAGCAGGAAGAGCGTCTGATTTCAGATATATCACGTTATGCCAATAGCCAGAATAAAGTTCAACTGTCAGACTTGTCTGCAAATATGCCTTATCACGTTGAGCTCGAAAAACTTGCTATGGCTACGTATTGTCCTGATGGTGTTAGTCGGTGGTTCTACGAACGAGCCACAGGTAGCTACAAAGTGATGCTCGAACGTGAAGGGAAAACACCTGCCGGTATCAAGCGTATACAGGAAGGTATACCATCAACTCGCAAGATTACTAAAACGGATCTTGCAAAATATCAAAGTGCTTGGATGCGGCGACCAGACTGGGTGAGTCTAGGAGGCCAAAAGAACTTCAAAGCGTTCATGGATATGATTAATGCCGTTGGTGAGGCGAGGGAGATGATTGATGTTGCTGGATACAAGAGCATCATTGCTCAAGTCATTTTATTTAAGGAAGCGCAGCGCAGAATACGCCCACGCTTTACCGCATTCCAAGCGAACGTGCTTGCATATACAGTCTCTCTTGTATCCCTGAAGCTTGGTGACCGTCTGAGTTTAGATCGTATTTGGTCCACCCAGTCAGTATCATCGCAACTTCTCAAACAGATTGAAATATGGTCCGACGAGGTGAATGCAGAGCTTCATGCGACGGCAAACGGACGAATGATTTCAGAGTGGGCTAAGCGGCCTGAATGCAGAGAGATTATGTTCGCTCGTTCATTCTCGAAGCCAATGGTAGATATTCCAGAATTAAATTATTCTTAATATTGAATATCACATAAGTTAATGGCTGATTTAACACCGAAGTACAACGCTAAGCCACCATTCTTAGCTGTAATAGCATGTCAGTAATTCTGTGTAACTGCCAATGTATTAAAGGTGATCGCTAAGGCGGTCACCGAGCTCGATAATAAAACGGCTCATTGCTAACCACCAGTTCTGGATTGGCATACTCAATTTTGTCGACGTATCCTTGATTGCCAGATAAATACCCTTTTGTACTGAGTCATCCGTCGGGAACACCTTGCGTATCTTAATGTCTGCTCAAGTTACTCAGTTTAGTGATTCGATTGTGTTAGTGGCATAGGTAGCCTTTCGGATATCTGATTTATAACTGAAGAGTGTATTGATATTTTCCTAGTGTGTACGCCAGCTTTTGCTGATGTGTGAATACTTATCCGCATCAAACTTCCGTAAACGCCGTTAGAACCATCAGAGCCCTAGACAACCTCCCCGTTGCATTATTGACAGTAAAGTCGGTAATACAGCGGACAACACTATCCGCTCTCTTCAGCCCGCTTACTGGCCTACGATACCCTTCGTACTTAGCTGAGCGACAACCTGATTTCGGCGACAAGGGCGTTAAGCTTTTGGCGATCGGCTCTCACCTGAGTGGAGTATGCCAGATGGAATGTGAGCTCAGGAGATGAGTATTATTTTTATGCCGCCAATAAGGGTATTGTGAACAGTTACGATTAAGCTAGCCAAGCTAAAAACTGTGGATTAACGTGACTAAGCCACTGATCTTTGAGCTGTAGCAAACATAAGCTAGGAGCATTGGTCGGGTTGTACGGGGTAAATCTTGTTCAACATAGCAAGTAATGTGCTTGGTTCCTTTGGTGCTGAACAGAATGTCCCCTTGTTGCAGTCAATCTGGTTCACGTTTACCGGCGTATTCGGGGACGATCAAATCGCTTTAGCGTAATTCACCTATCTCTGAGATGTCTTTGGCTTGTACTGTATTAATCGAACTGCCGGCGATGGTTTGAATCGTGCCATGAAACGGGTAACTGTCTTGGGGCTCATTGGTTGTATACGCATTAGCTAGATTCTCTGGTTCTGATTCACGAGGGAGTTATTAAAGTACCTCACGAAGAGGAACTGTCCATGTTGCTTCTGGTCATAGGACTCTGCAACGTTAAATGTGATTTGGCTCCTTAAACAACAAACGCGGCAGTGAAGATGGTGGCTATGGGTTTTGCAGTAGGCCGCGCTGGGCCATCGAGACAATGCTTTCGGCGCTGACCACCAAGTGATCCAAGATCTGAACATCCACCAGCATCAGCGCGTTGATCAAGCTGTGGGTCAGTTGTCGGTCGGCTT
>NZ_JBOFKN010000114.1:0-1115 GCF_051657365.1 Paraclostridium sp. | reverse complement strand
GTTTAATAAATATAGAAAAAAGATTACAAGAGGGAGTGTAAAATGGGGGACATATTAAAAAAACGTATAGAATATTTAACAGGGAAAATTGCACCAGTAGAAACTTTAAAAAAATTAGAGCAAGAGTGTGAAAATATTCTAAGACAAAATAGAGAGAATAAAAGTTTAATCGAAGAGATTGAAAAAAGAGTTTTGGTAGAAAGAGTTAGAGATAGTTATAAAAAGATATTAACTTTAGGTATAGCTTATAATACAGAGAATTCAGTTTACTATAAAGATGAGGCAATATTTTTAATAGCTAGGGAAGTATTGAAGAATAACTATGAAAATTATTATAATCTGAGTTCTGTAGAGCATACAAACTGGTGGCAGTGGGAGATTGGATATCCTTTACTATTAAATGATATATTAATTCTTTTTTATGAGAAGTTAGAAAAAGATTTTATAGATAAGATAATAGATGTAACAAGATATTTTTTACCAGATGAGAGATACTTAGGAAATAATCCTGTGGCAATACATCCAAGTGGGTCGCCTTTAAGACCAGCAACTGGAGGAAACTTAATTGATACTTGCAAAATTATATTTTTAAGAGGTGCTCTTTTAAAAGATTTAGAGATATGTCAAAAAGCTGTGGAGTCTATATCTGAAACTTTAGAGATAATATCTGAAAAAAATATAGAAACACTAAGTAATAGAGATGGGTTTTATGCAGATGGATCATTTATACAGCATGGATTTATACCATATGCAGGAACTTATGGAAATGTTTTACTATCAGGAATTGCTGAAATAATATACTTGGTAGATGAAAAACTTAGGGACAAAATAGATACTAAAAAAATATGTGAAAGAGTTTATTCATCATTTGAACCACTATTTTTCAAGGGAGCTATGACAGATATAGTTAATGGTAGAGCTATAACAAGAGATGGAAATGATCACCAGATAGGACATGAGGTTATAAACTCTTTACTGTTGTTAGCTCATGGAGTAGATGAAGAAAATAAAGTAAAACTTTTAGAAATAGCAAAAAGAGAGTTGTCTTTAGATGAATATTATTTATATACAGAAAAAGAGAAGAAAGCTATTTTTTATAATCTTTCTAAAGAGGT
>NZ_JBOFKN010000113.1:0-4624 GCF_051657365.1 Paraclostridium sp. | reverse complement strand
AAAAGTCCCGGTGTCCAAGTACTTCCACCACCTGCAATCGTTATTGTAAACTCTTTTTTATTCATAAATCTCACCCCTCTAATTTGTATAGTTGTATATACAACTAATATATAATAAAAATTTAGAGTTGTCAATTTTTAATTATCTTTTAATTTAAGGACTATTAAAAATTAGCTATAAAAAATTTACATAAAAATATAAATTAATGAGGCTGACCTTATTGGTCAGCCTCATTTTATTCTGAAACTATAAAATTCTTAAAATCTACAAATACATCATCTTTTGAAGCCCACGTTTCATCCGAACCACCGAAAAATGTAGAGAAAAATAACCCCTCTATCTTTAATTTTCACTCACTCTGAAACTTAGATTTTCAATGGTAGCTACTTTTCTTTTATCTAAAAAAACTTCAATTATTCCATCATTTTTACCTGGAGTATTTAATTTAATAATTTGAGTCAATTTATGCCATTTCCCTTTCTCAAATTTCCAATTACCTAAATCAGTCCCATGCATTTCACTTGTTGGAAGGTAAGCATAAATAACTCCTTTTCCTTCTCGCCTCCACATATATCTAGTACTAAACCCACTATCTTCAGTTGGTATTCTTTTTCCACTAGCATTTCTATCTCCACCATATAATCCAGGAAGCTTTCCTCCTTTTACAAAGTCAAAATTATCAGAAAATCTTATATCATAAGTTAATTCTAATTTATCTTTACCTTCAATATCCATATTTGTATAAAATTGAGCTCCTCCTAGAGGTTTTTCAAATTTTTTAGAATAATTTGAACTCACACTACCCTTTGGATATTTTACTCTAAAAAATAACTCGCCATTTTCATTTTCAATAGATAAGTTTTCTTTGGTACCAAAAGTTTTATCGGGCATTACTTTCCAAGTTTCTTTCCAAGCTTTTGTTATTTGGGGCTCCCAAATAGTTTTAGAAAAAACACTTCCAAATGTAACTAAATACATTAAAAGTATCACTTTTTTCATAATCAATCTCCCTTAGAATGATTTTCTTAAACCAAGTTTATAAAACATTCTATCTTTATCATCTGATTTCTTTCCTGAATAAGCTACATTTTTAGCTGATTGCCAATAAACCTCTCCTACTAAAGTTAAAGTTGTATCAAATTTATAACTAAAAGTTGTTCCAACTCTAGTCTCATCTTTATCTCTTTTTAATCCATGATTGCTTCCTTTTACTAAATTTGACTCTTTTCCCTCTTCTTCATAGTATAAGTCTTGTCTTACAAATGGATTAATCGCTAATTTATCTGTCGCCTTCCAATTATATCCTACTCTCATTTGCCAACGTATATATTCTGAGGTATGCTCTAGATACTTATATTCGTTATAAATTGAAGCCCATAGCATGTCCTTATTAGGAAGTGTATGTCTAATTCCCAGCAGCTGAATCTCTTGATACCAGTCACCATAATAGTTATTGCTTCCTAAATTTTTACTATTATATCCTGAATCTTTTCTAGATTGTTGCTTTGTTTCATTAAATAATGGCCCTGTGAATCCACTTAAATATAGATTTGTTGTATCACTTAACTTATATGTCATATCTGGATAAAATCTTAAACCTAAACTTCTCTTAGCTTGATTACTAGGACTATTATCATTTATAGCCCATTGTTCATATCTAAAACCAGCTTTAGGATTCAAAGAAAAATTTCTATTTTTATAACTATATCCACTGGCAAATAACTCAAATCTATCTCTTTGAGTTTTAAATCTTGCATTTGTTCCTTCAGCTCTTTCTTTCCCATATTGATCTTGGTACATGTACTTAAAATCTAATTTTAATTTTGACCCTTCTATCGGATTAAAGCTTCCACTAACATAAGGCATAAATACATCACTTCTGTTATAGTTATTTGTTCCCTTGTCATCATATTGCTCATTTTCGAAACCAATTTCAATTGTAGCTGCAAAACTACTTATAGATAAAATACTTGCTAATAATAAAATAATTTTTTTTGACATTTAACTTCCCCCATTTTTTATTTTTTATTAACTCTATCGTGTGCTGATTGAAAAGCATCTAACACTTTATTCAATCCAAGTTTTTCAAGATTTTTTGTATATCCATCCCACTCTTTATCAATATCCATACCTTTTAAAACCCAGTTTTGAACAGATTCTGTTATATAAGTAGAAATTGTTGGCCAATATGTATCGTAAACCTTTTTTTCTTCTTCGTTCATGGCTGGTGGTAAATATTCAGGAATAATATATCCATTTTCAATATACATATTTACTCCCTTCATGGCTAACTCATCTGTCCATTGCTTTTCATATTCATAATTTTGACGATATCCTATTGGAACTTGAGCTCCTATTTCATATAATTGATTATTAACTGGCTTATTTCCTTTTAAAATTTCCTCTTTAAAAATAGGCTTTCCATCAACTAAATCATACTGAATTCCCTCTATTCCAAAATTAGCTAAATCTCTTCCTACACCATCAAAAAAGAAATCAAAATATTTTATAGTTTCCACAGGATAAGAATTAGATGTTGTTATAGCCCATCCATCAGGTTTAAGAAGTGTTCTTGAATGTTCTTCAATCCTCTTTCCATCTGTTCCAAGCGGAGGAGCCATTGGTTGAAGATTAATTCCCGGATTTTGATTAGCCAACGTTCTATTTAATGTTGCAGTACTAGCAAACCAATCCCTTGTCATCCCTCCTGTATTATTTCCAAATAATATTTCTCTAGATTTACTTCCTCTAGTAAAAACTTCGGGATCAATTAATTTTTCTTGATACCATTTAGTTATATTTTTCATTCCTTCTTTAAACTCTGGTTCAGTCCATCCATGTCTAACTTTACCATCTTTTTCATAAAATGATAAGTATGAATCAGTTCCTGCTGTTCTTCCTCCCCAAAGAGTTACTAATCTAATCATTTCTTGCCAATGTCTAAAAATTAAAGGTATTTCATCTTTTATACCATTCCCATTAGGATCATTATCTCTAAAAGCTTTTAAAACATCATATAATTCCTCTGTATTATCTGGTGTTTTTAAATTCAATTTATCTAACCAATCTTGCCTTATCCAGTAACCTCTTCCAGCAATTCCGTCTGCTGCATAGGGGATATAATATATATTTCCATCTGCTGCAGTTATAACTTTTTGGGCACTAGGATTTTCATTTAAAAATTTCTTTATATTAGGAGCATGTTTATCTATTAAATCATTTAAAGGAACAAAAGCACCTTCCATACCATATTTCATAAATTCATCTCTTAAACTATTTCCACCTACAACATCTGGTAAATCTCCAGATGCTAACATTAAATAAAATAATTCCATTGTGTTAGTTCCCGTTTTAGGAGCAACTCCTTTTAGCTTTATATTTGTTAGTTCGGTTGCTTTCTTAGGTACAAGTCTATTTTCGTCATAAGCATCTCTATTCCAATAGTGCATATGTATTTTAAGCTCTATCGGATTTTTACTAATTTTAGTTTCAGCAAAAATATTTTGAGTTCTAAATCCTGATAATAATAGAAAACTTAAAGTTGATAAAATTTTAATTTTATTTTTCATTTCTCCTCCTGTTAGCTTTAATCTTTATCTTAGAGAAAATATACATCACCAGCTAATAAATGTCTATATTCAATAATTAATGTATTTTTTTTAATCTTTAATATCGAAATTTAAATTATTTTTTATAGAAATAATCAAAAAACTATATATTTCTATTCCATTTTAAGTAATTTATATTTTCAGAATCAAGTTTCCACAATTCATCAATAACAGTTATGTAACTTTTATCATTATATTTTTGTAAAGCAATTAATAGGATTCCAGCAAAAGATCTATAATCAACTTTTTCATTTTTCTTTATCCACTCTTCAGAATTCTGTTTATATTTCACTATAAAGTCTACTACTTTTTTCAAAGAAGCTTTGTTAGCTATAAATTCCCAAAAGCCAACCTCTTCAAATCTATCACTATATAGAGCAAGAGAAATTAGAGCTTCTAAATCAAAAATACTATAATGAAGTGGACGAGTTCTTTCTAATTCATGAAAATTTTGGCCCTTACTACCTATATTTGAAGCTAATCTTTTATATTGAGCTTTTTTTAGTGTTTGTTTAGCAAACTCGTAATCTCCAGTATAAAAATAACTTAAAGAAAGTACTTCTGTGATTCTTGCTATTTTTGACAATTTAGGTAAATCCGATTCTGTCTTTGATTCTGGGTTTACTTGTTCATCTTTTTGTATATAAGGTAATCCTGTTTTTGAATCTTGATTTGGTTACCAATATGGACCAAAACTTAAATAATCATGTTTATTATCACTACTAGGTAAAACTTTTTTGGTTATTACTACTAATTCTTTTTCCTTCATAGCTTCTTCAGCATCTAATATAAGTTTAGTAAAAGCAAGCATAATAAAAGGATCCTTTTTTTCAATTTTTAATTTTATTTTATTCAGACTATCTTTATTTAATAAAATAAAATTATCTTGGGCCATCCCCAAAGTACTTACAATAAAAAATAATTTGATAATAAAGAAAAGCTTATTCATTAGTTTAGCTCCTTTTTTATTTTTTAAACAATACAATATAATCATTTTGAGTATTGAATAGTATTTC
>NZ_JBOFKN010000112.1:0-5917 GCF_051657365.1 Paraclostridium sp. | reverse complement strand
GGATGAGGGGAAGAGTAGTCAACTGACGAAAGACTTAAATACCGAGCTTTTCAGGTATTTGCCTGAAGGAAGTGACTACTCTTCCCCTCATCCGGACCAAACAAAGCAAACTAAAAAAGCTGAAGGAAAAGTTAAAAACTATCCTTCAGCTTTTTATATTTACAAACACAACTAAACACCACAGTACAATTTATTGCACTACCACAGTGCCTTAATTTTGACTTTTGTGCAACACATATAATAAAGTATAATAAAACCAAGAAAGGGATATCAAATATGCAACTAAACAGAAGGCTACAAAAAATACTAGAAATACTATTAAACAATGATTACACAAAACTAGAAAAAATAATGAAATCATTAAACGTATCCAAAAGAACTGCTTATTACGATATATCCAAAATAAACGAATACCTACAAAAAAGTGGAATAGAAATAACAAACATAAAAAACCTAGGATATCATATAAACCCATCTGACAAAGATGACATAAAAAAATTATTAAAATACTCAACAAACGACTACATACTATCACCAAAAGAAAGAAGTATAAAAATAATAATAGATCTACTAACAGGTTCACAAAAATCCACTATAGAAAAATATAGCGACAACCTATATGTAAGTAGAAACACTATTTTAGGAGATATCAAAGAAGTTAAAAAATACATAACCAAATACAACCTAACCCTTAACACACAAGGAGGGTACAAACTAGAAGGAAAAGAAAAAGAAAAAAGATACTTATTCATAAACATATACAACGAATATGGATACCTTTTTTACCAACATGAAATAATTGAAGAATACAAAAACATAAAAAACCAAATTGAAAAATTAAACTTAAACATCTTAAAACACAACAACCTAAAATACATCTTAATGTACATAACCATGTTTTATAAATACTATTACAAAAACAACATGAACTGTTTTCAAAAAGAAGACATTCAATTTTTACAAAACCAAACTTCAAACAAAGAAGCAAAAATCTTATTAAATAGTATAAAAAAATCAATAGCTAAGGAAATCGATGACACAGAAATTTACTACATACAAACATTTTTGGTAAGTGACCAAGACATAAGAAAATTTTTCAACAAACAAAACCTAAAACACCAATATATATCTTCAGTTAAAATGATGGTAAAAGAATTTGAAAAAATATCATGTATATCAATAGACGACTATGAAACACTAGAAAAAGATATACTAAACCACTTAACGCCTTCTTTATTTAGAACAAAATATGGTGTATATTATCCCAACATAGTAAAAAATGAAATCAAGAAAAAATATAAATCAGTATATCAATTTACCAAACAAGCTATAAAACACATAGACAACCTAATGGACATGTTTTTAAATGAAGATGAAATTGCATATGTATCGATGTACTTTGGTGGATATACAAGCAAAATGGGAGTAGAAATAAAAATCCCTAAAATAGTTATAGTATGCAACTTTGGTATGGCTACCTCTCAGCTACTAAAAAATCAAATACAAGAACTATTTGACCTTATTGAAATAGAAGACATACTATCTTTAGAAAACTTCAAACAATACAACAAATATTATGACTTTGCCATAAGCACAGTAGACATTGATGAAGATACATCTAAATTCATAAAAGTAAGTCCAGTACTTACAGACTTAGACAAGAAAAACTTAGTATCTCAAATATCAAACGCTCAATCTACATTTAACAAAGAACAAGAAACAATAGACAAAATCATGACCAGTATTGAAAGACACACAACTATTTCAGACAAAGAAAAATTGAGAGAAGAAATAAAAACTATAATGATAAACAGCAGAGAAAAATCAAAAATCCAAAAAGCTACACTTAAAGAACTATTATACGAAAACACAATAACTTTAAACCAAGAAGCTAATGATTGGAAAGAAGCTATATCAATAGCATCACAAAGCCTTATAAAACTTGGATATATAGAAAACTCATATGTAAACGCGTGTATAGACAATGTAGCCCAATTAGGACCATATATAGTAATAGCACAAAATGTTGCAATGCCTCATGCTAATCCTGAAAATGGAGTAAACAAATTGGGAATGAGCATTACCACATTCAAAAACAAAATAAAGTTTTCTAACAATGAAAAGCATAATGTGAAAATGATAGTAACATTAGCACCAAAAGATCAACAATCACATATAAAAGCACTTGCTTGCTTAACTCAAATGCTTAGAGACAAAGATAATATAGAAACAATTATAAATGCAAAAGATAAAAATTTAGTTTTAAAACTAATAAACAAATATTCAAGGTAGGATAAGAAAGGGAATAGTATGATAGTTAAAATTATTAACCAGGTAGATGATTATAAAGAAGCTATCCAAATATCATGCGATATTTTAGAAAATAGAGGATCTATAGAAAAAACTTATTTTGACTCAATAATAAAGAAAATAGATGAGTATGGCCCGTATTTCTGCATAGCACCAAAAATCGCAATGCCACATGCAAGGCCAGAAGACGGTGCTATAAAAACAGATTTATGTGTTTTGAAATTAAATGAACCAGTAGATTTTTTAGGAAAAGAAACGAGTTTATTTTTAACACTAAGCTCAACAGACAACAACTCACACCTAGAACTTATGCAAAAGGTAGCAAGCATATGTATGGATGAAAGTAAATTAAATAAAATATTAAATACAAATAAAGAAGAAGAAATTATGGAGGTAATTTAAAATGAAAAGAATAATGGCAGTTTGTGGATCAGGATTAGGATCAAGTTTTATGGTTGAAATGAATGTTAATGAGATATTAGGAGAATTAGGATTAACTGGATATGAAGTATCTCACAACTCTTTAGCAGATGCAACACCAGAACAAGCAGACATATTTATAACAGCTAGTGACTTAGAATCAAGTGCATCTCACTTACCAAATTTAATAATATTAGATGCTTTATTTGACAAAGACGAACTAAAAGGAAAATTACAAACAGCTTTAGGATTATAGAAGTTGATAATATAAAAAGACGTTAGGAGGGGACATTATGAATGGATTTTTAAAAGTTATTGTAGATTTCATATCTGAACCAGCTGTATTGATAGGGGTTATGGTTATAATTGGTTTAGTACTTCAGAAAAAGCCAATAGAAGATGTAATAAAAGGAACTATCAAAGCAATGGTTGGATTTGTTGTAATAGCAGCAGCGGCTGGAGTTATAGTAGGTTCACTTGAACCATTTGGTAAAATGTTTGAATATGGGTTTAAGGTAAGTGGAGTTATACCAAATAATGAAGCTGTAGTTGCGATGGCCATGGATGAGTATGGTACTTATACAGCTCTTATAATGACATTTGGTATGATTATGAACATACTTATAGCAAGGTTTACTAAATTTAAGTATATATTCTTAACAGGACATCATACTTTATTTATGGCTTGTATGATAGCTGTTATATTAGTTTCAAGTGGAATGAGCGGTCCACACTTAGTATTTACAGGATCACTTGCATTGGGACTTATAATGGTTATATCTCCTGCAATATGTCAACCTTTCATGAAAGGAATAACTAAAAATGATTCAGTAGCATTAGGACACTTTTCTTCTATAGGGTATTTCTTAGCAGCAGGAATCGGAAAGGCTGTAGGAAAAGGATCTAAGTCAACAGAGGAAATGAAAGTTCCTAAATCATTAAGTTTCTTAAGAGATTCAGCAGTTTCTATATCAATAACTATGTTAATTTTATATATAGTAGTTGCATTAGTTGCAGGACCTAAATATGTTGAAACAAATTTATCTGATGGTAAAAACTTTATAGTTTATGCTATGATACAAGCATTAACTTTTGCAGCAGGATTTATATTAATACAAAATGGAGTTAGACTAGTATTAAACGAAATAGTGCCTGCATTTAAAGGAATAGCAACAAAATTAGTTCCAAACTCAAAACCAGCACTAGATTGCCCAATAGTATTTCCTTATGCACCGAATGCAGTTCTTATAGGATTTATAAGTTCATTCATAGGTGGAATAGCATCTATGTTAGTGCTAGGAGTTGCGGGGCTTGTAATAATTATACCGGGAGTTGTTCCTCACTTTTTCACAGGAGCAGCAGCTGCAGTATTTGGAAACTCAACTGGTGGAAGAAGAGGAGCTATAATAGGCTCATTCATAAATGGAGTAGTAATATCATTACTACCAGTAGCATTACTACCAGTACTTGGAAACTTAGGGATAGCTAACTCAACATTCTCGGATGGAGACTTTGGAGTAGTTGGAATATTTTTAGGTAAAATACAACAATTTGTAGGTGGATATGGGCTTACAGCAGTACTTGTTGGAATACTAGCAATATTGGTTGTAATGAGTATTAATTTTAAGAAAAATGATGAAGTTAGTGAAGTAGCTTAGGATATACAAAAAATAAAAATATGTATCTAATAAATGTAATGTATTTTAAATAAAAAATTCGTAGATTATAATATTATAATCTACGAATTTTTTATTTGAAATACATAGTAATCTAGTAAATTTATAAATAAAAGTAGGTTGAAGTTAGGGTAGATTAAAGTATAGTATATATTTTACAGTTAATAAAAAATTAACGTAAAGAATATAATAGATATATTAAATTTATAAATATTTGTATATAATAGTAAATAGACAAAATTAGAATCGGGAGGAAGTTATGAGTAATTTAGCAAAATCGGCATTTTGGCTTATGGTAGTCACAATGCTATCGAAAGTATTAGGATTTGCAAGAGAGATAGTTCTTGGGTACTTCTATGGAACCAGTGCATATAGTGATGTATATATAACAGCTATGAACATACCGCTAGTGGTATTTGCGGCAATAGGAACAGCTATAATAACAACATTCATACCTCTATACCACGAAGCACTAGAAGATGGTGGAGAAAAGAGAGCTTTAAATTTTTCAAATAATATAATTAGTATAGTAGCAATATTAAGTTTAATATTAGCTGTATTTGGATATATATTTGCAGAGCCTTTAGTAAAGTTATTTGCGATGAACTTTACAGGAGAGAAACTAGCACTAACTGTTCAATTCGTTAGAATAATGATGATAGGAATTGTATGTATAGGGCTTAGTAATATAATGACGGCATATTTACAAATACAAGGTGATTTCACTATACCGGGTATGATAGGTTTCCCTAATAACATAATAATAATAGCATCTATAATATTAAGTGCTGTGACTAATAATATAAACATGTTAGCAATAGGTGGATTACTAGGTATGGTGTCTCAGTTCGTATTCCAGGTACCATTTGCAATTAAAAAAGGATATAAGTTTAAACCAGTTATAAATTTAAAAGATAAATATCTTAAAAAAATGTTATGGCTTGTATTACCTGTATTTATAGGAGTTGCTGTGAATCAGGTAAACACTATGGTAGATAGAAGTTTAGCATCAGGACTAGGTGATGGAGTTATAACTGCACTAAACAATGCCAATAGATTAAATGGATTTGTTCTAGGTTTATTTATAGCAACATTAGGAGCGGTTATATACCCTACATTATCCAAGTTATCTACTGAAAATAATAAGGAAAAGTTTGCAGAATCGGTGGCGACAAGTGTAAACTGTGTAAACTTATTAGTATTACCTGCAACAGTAGGAGCAATAGTATTAGCTACACCAGTGGTAAGAATATTATTCCAAAGAGGAGCTTTTGATGAAAGATCTACAGCTCTTACAGCTACTGCATTAGTATTCTACTCAGTAGGTATGATAGGATTTGGATTAAGAGACATATTAGGTAAAGTATTTTACTCTTTAAAAGATACTAAAACACCAATGATAAATGGTATGATAGCTGTAGTTCTTAACATTGTATTAAACATAGCATTAGTAAAAGTTATGGGACATGGTGGACTAGCATTAGCGACAAGTTTATCAGCTATAATATGTA
>NZ_JBOFKN010000111.1:0-3639 GCF_051657365.1 Paraclostridium sp. | reverse complement strand
AATAAATGGACTCAATACTATAGATTATTTAAAAGATTTTTTATAAGAAAGTTTACTAATTATAAACCAAAAGAAACATTAAAAGATTTTAAAAATCTTATTTCTTGGAGTTTTCAATATCAAAAAGATTTAGATAATTTTATTTATACTAACTCTTATTCAAATAAAATTATAACGATTAAAACACCTAAAGATTTTAATAATTTTTTAAAATTATTAAATTAAATACTTAATTTTTTATAAAATTTAAAACTTTTTTATAAAACTTGTGGTCTAAATAATATAAAAAGTGTTAAAAGTAAAAAATAATTTAATCCCCCCAGATAAGAACCTCTATCCCCCCAGAGGTTCTTATTATTTTTTGTATTTTACATGTCTACCTTTTCATTTTTATCATTATTCCCATAAATAATATAATTTTTATTATTTTTTAATTTTATGTAGATTCTTTTATCTTATATGCTTGGATTTAAAGTTTTTGTGTAGAAATTAATTTAAATAGTCTTATCTCTTTTATAATATCAATATCATTAGAATACTTACCTATCAAATTACAGAATAACTTAATTAGGGGAGTGAAGCTAAAATGAGTATTGTAAATCTTATAAAAAAGCACTGGAAAGATTTTTTCTTAATAACTACAATCATTTTTATTCTTAATTTAATCGAAGTTAAATTTTTTAATAAAGAATTCAGTTGGTGGGAAGCTTTAAAAATAATAATTATTTCTTTCATAATATCTCTAAATTTAAAGAAAAAATAGTTATACAAACTTTTGTTAAATTGGAGGATTAAAATGAATACCTTAGATTTTATAAAAAAATATTATAAATCTTTTCTTCTGTACTTCGTAGGAATTACTCTTTTTAATTTTCTATATGCAAAATTTTTTAACGATACATTTAGTCTATTAAATAGCTTATTTCTCTCATTCGTTTGTTTTTTGGTCTCTTTAACAAATTCTAAAAAATGACTTTAATAAATTTATCTGGAGAGTTTAGAAATGAAAAAAATTGATTTTGATGATTTAATCGGAGTACTTATAGGAATTTTAACTTTAGTTTTTGGGATTTTTCTCCATTTAAGTACTCACTGAAGAGGTTAAATTTTTTTGGTTTATTTAATTTTACAAATTAATAATTTTATTTTTTTAGAAAGCGAGAGCTAAAATGAATATTATAAATTTTATTAAAAAACGATATAAATTACTCTTTTTTAGTTTTGGTGGTACTCTTATCTTTAGGTTTTTACTTAATAAATTTTTCAATGAATCTTTTAGTCCATTAAGCGGTTTAGTTTCTGGTGGAATTCTATTTTTTATCTTATTAAAAGATCCTAAAAATAAATAAAATCTCAACTTAATAGCAAATCAAAAAGAATCCTCAGATTTACCCTTTCTGAAGATTCTTTTTTTATCTATATTTTTATACCTAATTTTATTTATATATACCTTAAATTTAATTTTATAAGGTCATTTTTCTTTATTTATTCTTTCTTTTTTAGTAACATTGAAACTTTCATAAAACTAAGTCTTAATATTCTCAAAATGATTAAATTACACACTACTTTTTAACTTTTTTTATCATTTTATAAATATTTTTATTGACTTTCACCCGTACACGATATATAATCTATTTGTAAGGAGGTGATAATCCTTGTTAATGGCTTTATTAGTTGCTTTTATAGCAAAGCTTCCAGAAATATCTAAAGAAATTAGAGAATGGATGATTTGGTATGATAGTCGAAAAAAGTAATTACACAGGTTGAGGTCGCACCCTCAACCTCCTTATAAATAAAATATGGAGTTGATCAATATGAATTATATTTTATTAATTATATTCTTTTTACTTCTTTGTTTAATCGTTAATGTCATAAGTCCATTTTTGAGAAATGTTTCCAAATTAAAAAATAACTTTCCATTAGAAAATAATTTAGGTGGTAAACTAGTTAAATTTTTTTATAAAAAAAAATAGAGGGTTCGCACACCACTCTATTTTTATAAGGAACTTCTATTCCTTGTATAGCTTTATTAACTTAATTATACAATAATATCCCAAAAAGTCAATAGGTGGTTTATATGGAAAAAAGAACAGCTAAAATCTTATGGTCAAAAAGTGGTAAAGGTAGCGATACCACTAGAGTAACTCTTCCAGTTTCATGGGTTAGACAAATGAGCTTATCTTACGAAGAACGAGAACTTGATATTTCATTTGATGAAAAAACAGGTATTATAACAATCAAAAAAAAAGAGGATTAATCTTCCTCTTTTTAAGTATTATTTAATCATTTTTCTTTATCTAACTTTTCTTTTTTCACTGCTAATATATTTTCTATAATACCAGGAAATTTTATTCCTAATTTGGTTAAATTTTCCATTATAGAAATAGATTCCATAATAATACAACCAGTAATCATACAAACTCTAAGTGAAATATTTATATCATTTAAAAAACTAGATTTATCTAATTGATTCATTGTCATGATAGCAAGATATATAGCTGGTTTTCTCAAAATAAATCCTATATACATTTTTTTGGATAAAACATTTCTTTCCTTAATAGCTTTTAAAAAACCTGTAATACAATCTATAATAGTTAAACAAAATAAAACTCTTATATCTCCATCTATTCCACCTATAGCACTTACAAATCCTGCACTAAGCCAAAAGATTAAATTCTGTAAACAATTAAGTAAACTTTCAAAAATATCTTTTATTTCTCTCCCCTCCAACTTTTAATACTTCTATTTCCAAAGAATCCTGTCAAATAAACCATTATTATTTGATACATCCTATCATCTATAGGAAATATTGGAGATTGTGTTTTAAATATAAATCCTATCCACATTCCTAAAAGATTACTTACAAGAAACCCACAAAATATAAATGCTATAAGAGGAAAAACCATACTTACTGCCTTTTCTAAACTAGTTCCCCTCTTATTACTAAAATCTTCAACCTCTAACTTTTTTAATTCTACCTCCATTTGATTTTGAGTATTTTTATCTGGAATAAATTTATTAATTATTTTTAATGCTTCATCAACTATTATCATTTTATTCCATCATCCCCAGGTTCTTTTACACTAATGTGATAAGGATCGTTTAAAGTTTTAAAATCCCAACCCCAATTTACAACATCTTGCCAACCATAATGTTTAGCTATCTCTTTCATATCTTTTATAATATCCTCATAATAAGCTCTATCCCAAACAGCTTTACCATTCTTATAACCTACTATATCAATTGCATTAGATTCCATTATATCCATTTTGAATCCACCTTGTGTTACAAGTTCCTCTTTATTCAATAAATGTTTGCTCTTAGATACTTGACTTTTACCATTTTTAAGCATATGAGCTTGTTCTTCAGGAGTTCTAGCTCCGTAAGTGATTCCTATATCTTTTTTTCCAAGAGCTAAATAAGTAGTTGCTAGAATTATTAATCTAGCATCTACCCCTTTCATTCTTGATATTGATGTTTTTCCAAATCTATATTTCAATTCCATACTAATTCTCTCCTTTTAATTATAAGTACACCCATTACATTTTTTAACTTCTTTGCAATCTTCACAAGGTTCATCTTTGAGTTTGAATCCTATTAAAATCCCAATTATCAAAACCAATATATAACTCATACTCA
>NZ_JBOFKN010000110.1:0-4872 GCF_051657365.1 Paraclostridium sp. | reverse complement strand
TTAACTCTTTTTTTAAACTCTGTATTCTATGTTTACTAACTGGTATTTGTACTTTATTTATATAAACAATATTCTTATCTATACTTTCAATTTTATCTAAATTAACTATAAAACTATTATGACATCTAAAAAATTTTTTTCCTTGTAGTAGTTTTTCCAGTTTTCTCATACTCATCTTAAACCTATAAAACTCATTACTTTTATGTATTATAATTTCTCTTCCCTCAGTTTCCATATATAAAACATCATCTAACATAATTTTTATTAAATTATTTTTATTATTTATTATTAAATAATTTTTTGCTTTATCTATTATATTTAAAATACACTCGTTCAAATGTTTTTCAATAGTTTCATATTTAAGTGGTTTTAATAAATATCTATAAGCTCTAACCTCATATCCTTCATATACATATTCACTTACTGATGTGGTGAACAATATTTCTACGCTTTTATCAAAATCCCTTATTTTCCGCGCAGTATCCATTCCTGTTAACGCCTCCATTTGTATATCTAAAAATAATATATCCAAATGATTCGGATAATTTCCCAATAAATCTTCGCCTGATTTAAATTCATAGATTTGAAAATTTATAGCTTTTGATTTGACTACTTTTTCGATATGACTTACCAAAATTTTGCTGTGTATTAAGTCATCTTCACAGACACCTATATGTAAACTCATGATTTTTTCCTCCCTAAACACCCTACTGCTAAAGTCCATTTTTATAATATAATTAATAATTATTACTTTATATTATATCTGTAAGTAACCATTTTTTCAAAACAAAAAAGACTGTTTTCCGTTCACAGTCTTTTTTAAGGGGATATTATTATACTTTCTGGGGGAATAGTATATTTTTAAGGGGTTAAGAGGAACATTTTAGTAGTTCCTCTTTTTATGTCTGTATCTTAAATGCTTTAATTTTTAGTATATTTTGTCAATTTCCTATTGATTTGTTATGTTTTGTCTAATCTTGTTGTCTATGTATACAATATAACATCATTTTGTATACAAGTCTATAGTATAATTATTTTTTTACATAAAATTTTATTTATATATACGCGTAATTTAGTATTTTATTTTTACTATTAAAAGTATTTGTTTTAACAATTTAAAAATCTAATAAAATTTCAAATTATATTTTTCTTTTAATCAATACTAAATATTTGTTTTATTGCATTTAAATTTTTCATTATAATAGGTATTGAATATATTTTCATTGTTTTGGTTATATTCTGATATATTTGTACAATTTCCATAATCATTATTTGATCTTGAATAAACATAACTTCCATAAATAGCAATAATTATTACTTCTATAATAATTATTATTGCTAGCTTCGTTTTAGTTATATTTTTTATATTTTTATTAAATCTACAAAAGTTATATCCTTTTATTAAACATATAAATATAAATGCATAAAAAGTTATACACAGCATTAAAATTACTATCAAAGCAACTGTATCAAAAAATAAAATACCTATTACACTAGATATACAACCTAAAATGCCAAAATTTATTTGCATATTTGAAAAAGTTTCAGATTCAAGATAATTTATAATTTGCATAAATATATTACATTTACTTTTACATGCTTTTTTAACATACTTTAAATTACTTTTCCCCAAATAAATACTTCCAAATGAAATAATCAATGTATAAATAAAAAATTCCATAACTTCCCCCTAAAGCAATTTGGTTTATTATATATAGTATCTTAAAATTATAAAAAATAATTAATCTATAAATGTCGTAACATCTTCTATCGGCTTTCTTGGTGGTTGAGCAGGTTGATTATCTTCAGCCACTCCTAAAGATATCATAGACATTAGTTGGTATCCTGGTTTCTCAAATCCTATAAGTTTTTCTATTTCACTCTTAGCATGAGTAGGTCCAGTCATATAACATGTACCATACCCCATTTCTGTTGCAGATAATAAGAAGTTTTCAACTGCTGCACCTATGCTTTGTGCCCCTGATTGAGGAGATACTAATACATCTAATACTTCTTGAGGTGCATCATTTTCTTTTAATATTTTGTATTCTATCATTTTATAGTCGCATCCATAAACTAATACTACTACTGGAGCATTTTTAAAACACGTATAATAATTTATTACACTCATATGTATTTTTTTATCTTTTTCTGTCTTAGCTAACTCACCTATTTTTTCATGACTCTTAGTTACTATATCTGCCATTTCATTTATCATATTTTTATTTTGAAGAACAACAAAATGCCAATTTTGTTGATGTTTTGCAGATGGAGCAAAAGTTGCAGCTTTTAATAACTCCATTATATCTTCTTTTGGTACAGGTGTATCTTTAAACTTTCTTATGCTTTGACGATTGTATATAAAATCTAAGTTTGTCATTGTATTTTCTCCTTTAAATAAGTTATTTATCACTAAGCTAAATTATATAAACAAAATAGTTTTATGTCAAACTATTTTTTTATGGAATATTTTAGTGTCATTTTAATTAACTTTTCTATAATCTATTGTATGCATATTTAAATAATGCTATTATAGGCAGACAAATAAATTTTATATGTACATGAAGGGGGATTTTATGACCAAAGATATGACTACTGGAAATCCAGTAAAATTGATTTTATATTTCTCTATACCACTTCTTATAGGTAATATTTTTCAACAATTTTATAGTATGGTTGATACAATAATAGTTGGAAGATTTTTAGGGGTTAAAGCGCTTGCATCAGTTGGATCAACTGGATCTATGAATTTTTTGATAATAGGATTTGTTCTAGGTCTTACATCAGGTTTTTCTGTCTTAGTTTCTCAAAGATTCGGAGCAAACGATGAAGAAGGAGTAAAAAATGCTGTTGGAAGTGCTATTGTTTTATCTATTGTTATGGCTATTTTAATAACTATAGTTAGCATACTTACCGCAAGACCACTTTTACGTGCTATAAATACACCTACTGATATTATAGATAATGCCCACTCTTATATAATAGTTATCTATGCCGGTATATTTGCAACATTTTTCTATAACATGATATCTAGTATACTTCGTGCACTTGGTGATAGCAAAACGCCCTTATATTTTTTAATAATTGCATCTATTTTAAATATAATACTAGACTTAGTATTTATTGTTAATTTGTCTATGGGAGTAGCTGGTGCTGCTTATGCAACTGTTATAGCACAAGGATTTTCCGGAGTTTTATGTTTAATTTATACTTCAAAAAAATTTCCTATACTAAAACTTCAAAAAAGACATTTTAAATATAACTCTATTTATTTTAAAAAACATTTGGGTATAGGTATTCCTATGGCACTTCAATTTTCAATAACTGCAATTGGCGCAATAGTACTTCAGGGTGCTGTTAATGCATTTGGTTCAACAGTTGTTGCAGCTCATACTGCTGCTTCCAAAGTTGAGCAACTTGTTATGCAACCTAGTGTAACATTCGGCGTTACTATGGCAACTTACTGTGCTCAAAATCTTGGAGCTGGAAATATTGATCGTATAAAAGAAGGCGTTAAAAAATGTACACTTATAAATATTGGAATTGGTATTATTGGTGGAGTTGTACTTGTAACATTTGGGGAATCCTTTGTTAAGCTATTTATATCAGATGCAGATCCAGCTGTTATAACTTATTCTATGAAGTATTTAACTACAGTATCATTCTTCTTTATACCACTTAGTTTAATATTCATATACAGAAATGCACTTCAAGGAATGGGCCATACTTTCGTTCCTATGATGGCTGGAGTTTGTGAACTTTTAGCTAGAACTCTAGTTGCTTTTACACTGCCTTTAATTATTGGATATACTGGAGTTTGCTTAGCAGGTCCAATGGCTTGGATTGCAGCTTCTATACCACTGATTCTTGATTATATTAAAAAAATTAATAATATAGATAATTCTGATTGTGTATCTATAAATGCATAAATAAAAAGAGATGTCTTAGAACATCTCTTTTTTTACGCTTTAAATATCAGTTCGTCACAATAACTGAAACTTTCTGTTGCAATTAATAATATAAACTGATACTATATAATAATCTAGTACCTGGAGGAAACTTATGATTAAATTTAAAAATATGTTACAAGAACTATCTATAAAAGACGAAATTAGAGCATTAAAAGTTTTATTGTCAGCTATAATTGCTATATATTTATGTAGCTTTTCAAACTATCTTAAAGTATCAACTACTGTGATAACTGTTTCTATAGTATTTGCTTTACTTCCAACAGTTTCTGGAGCAAGAAGTTACTGCTTACAAAGAGTTATTGCAAATATATTAGGAGCAATACTAACATTTATGATTGGAAGTATATTCAACTGGAATATATACTCACTTGCATTAATTTGTTCCTCTTCAGTTTTTATATATTTTAAGTTTAATTTAAATAAAACAAAACTTAGCTTAATGAGCTTTATTGCAGGTAGTTTGATTTTCTTCTTTGCTATGAGCGATCCTTCAAATATAGTAACAAGATTTTTATCTATTATAGTAGGCTCTTTAATAGCTATTTTAATTAATGAATTAATTCTACCTTTAAATCAAGGTTTAAAAGTAGAGCAGTTAATTAATTCATTTTCAAGTCAACTATTCGATATAGAAGAAGATATTATAATAAATATAAATAATTTAAATTCTTATAATTTGAAAAATTTATTTTCATCTCTTCAAATTATAAAACCTAATATAACTTTATTAGATAAAGAATCTAAAACTAACTCACTGAAAAATCACTTAAAACATTATAAATCTAAAACAGATATAATAGATAAATTAGGTGAAATATGTAATTGCTCTTACGAACTTTTAGATACTATCTTAAAAAACAAAGATGATTTTAATAATTTATCCAATAAAGAAAAATTATAT